>CAZIQV010000015.1:0-15990 GCA_964541275.1 uncultured Chitinophagaceae bacterium
GCGGATTCAAGTGCAGCCGATCGGTTGCAGTCAGGCTGCGTCGGGATGTCGGGGGCCGGCAGCCAGGCCGGCTGGCCAAGGAGCCAGGCCAGCTGGCCAAGGAGCCAGGCCGGACACCTTCTTGCCCCGAACAGATTCCCAGGCAGCCGCGCGGGAGAGTTTTTTCCAGCGGCAGCCGACAGGCTGGATCGATGTGCGGGCCTTCCGACTGGTGCGGGTTGGCGGCGGCTGGGAGTCGGCCACCGCCGTGGCTGAGGCGTCGGTCGACTGCCTGCTCGATCTGACCTGTGGCCGTGAACGCCCCCTCCCTGCCGAGGCGTCGGGGCAGCCGGCATGGTATGAGCCACCAGCCCGGAGCATCATGACATGCCGCGCATCATGACCATTTGGTTGCCTCGCTGGCCGGTACAGCGGCTGCTGCTGGAGCAGCCGGAACTTCGGACGCTGCCGGTCTTTGTCTGCCGGCGGAATCACCGCGGCCTGCTGACGGTCGTCTCTTGGGCTTGGGCCTTGCCGCCAGCCGAACGGCCGGGAACCCAGGCTGCAGTGGCGGGCTGGAGCCGACCGCGACCGGCGATCAGGCCGGGCATGTCGCTGGCCGAGGCGATGGCAGTGCTGGCTCCGGCTGCCGGTTCGTGGGCCTGCCGAATGGCCCATGTTGCCGATGAGGATACCGTCGGCGACCAGTTGGCGTTGGAAACGCTGGCCCGTTGGGGGCGCCGGTTCGCACCGGTGGCGGCCGTCGGTCCACCCCCGGTCGACGGTTCGGCGGCCGGTTCCAGCGACTGCCTGCAGTTGGATGTGACTGGCACGGCCCGGTTCTTCGGCGGTGAGCAGGGGCTGGCCCGCACGGCTGTCTGGACCCTGGCCGCCCGCGGGCTGCATGCCCGGGCCGCCATCGCCGACACACCGGCAGCCTCTTGGGCCGCGGCGCGGCACACCAGCGAACTGGCTGCGGCTGCCGGCCCGCCAGCGTCGCGGGAGCACGGCCGCTGGCTGAACCGACAGCAGCGGTACGTGGTCGTGCCGCCGGCTCGGCAACAGCAGCTCCTTGCCGGGCTGCCGCTGCGGGCGTTGCGGCTGCCTGCCGAAGTGGCCGAGTCGCTGGCCGAAGTGGGTGTTGAGGCGATCGGCCAACTGCTGCGGCTTTCCCGGGCGAGCTTGCGGCAGCGTTTCGACAGGTCGGTCACGCTGCGGCTGGCGGCATTTCTCGGTGATCTGGCCGAGCCTTTGCAGCCGCCTGCTGAAGCAGATCTGCCGACAGCCAGCCACACCTTTGAACTGCCGGTGCACAGCCGCGATCTCGCCGCAGACGATCTGCCGACGTTGTGTGCGGATCTGGTCGCCGCATGCCTGCGGCCACTCGCGGCCGAGGGCAAGGGGGTGGGGGGGCTGCAGGTTCGGCTTGAGGGGGGCAGCAGCCGGCCGCCGACGGTGGTCGACGTAGGGCTGTTTCGTCCGGTGGCGGCGGCGGATCATCTGGTTGAGCTGATCATGCTGCGGCTGAGTCGCACCCAGCTGCCACGGGAGCTTGCCGCTGTCACGGTTGCGGTGGTCGCTGCCGCTCCCCTGCCCTGCCGGCAACGGCTGCTTTTCGACCAGACCGGTGCGGCTGGTGGGCAGGCGGAACCGCAGGCGGGGTTGCAGGCTGCCGCCCTGCTCGATCGGCTGGCCAGCAGGCTCGGCCGGGCCGCCGTGGTTGAGCCACGGCTGCTGACCGACGCCCAGCCGGAGGCTGCCTGGGCGGCCGTGCCGATTGCCGGCGTTGCCGGATTGCCCCGGGCTCGTACGGCTGCCAGTCGGGCCGCCGGACGCCGTCCGGCCGCAACCTCACCGGCCGGCGGTTCTTGCCGGCCGACATTCGTGCTGCCTCGGCCGCACCCGTTGGAGGTGCTGGCGGTTGCGCCCGAAGGACCACCAGTGCGGTTTCGCTGGCAGGGCCGGCTGCACGACGTGGCCCGGGTTCGTGGTCCGGAACGCATCGAAACAGCCTGGTGGCGCGGGCCGACGGTGCGACGGGATTACTACATCGTCGAAACCGGCAACGGGGGGCGGTTCTGGCTATTCCGCGGCCTCCGGCGGCAGACCTGGTTTTTGCACGGAACATTCGGCTGACTGCCGGGGAGGGATTCATGGCTGGGCGGACGGCAGTTGGTGACGGCTATGCCGAACTGCACTGTGTCAGTAATTTTTCTTTCCTCCAGGCGGGTTCGCACCCGGAGGAGTTGGTGGCCCGAGCTGCCCAACTTGGCTACGCCGCCATTGCCATCACCGACCGGGCCAGCCTGTCGGGCATCGTGCGAGCTCACGCCGCCGCCAAGGAGGCTGGCATCAAACTGATCGTCGGGGCAGAGGTCGAGCCGGTCGATGCCGCTCCTCTGGTGCTCTGGGCTGCCGACCGCACCGGCTATGCCAACCTCTGCCGGCTGCTGACGGCGGGACTGATGAAACAGGAACCGCTGCCAGAACGGCCCGACAAACGACTGGATGGGCCTGATGAGTGGGACGAGCAACGAGCGGTATGGCCGGCCGGCGAGGACGCCGGCTGCCGGCTGACGGCTGATGAAGTTGCCGCCCATGCCGAAGGCCTGCTGGCCGGGCTGCCGCTGGCCCGGCTGCCAGCACCGCCGGCAGCGGCGGTCGCGGCGATTCGAGACTGGCAGGACCGGCTCGGTGACCGACTCTATGGGTTGGCCGAGGTGGCTCGGGAAGGAGACGATTGCGAGCGGCTGGAATCCTTCGCCCTGCTCGGTCGCCGCACCGGGCTGCCGCTGGTGGCGGCCGGGGATGTCCGCTATCACGACCACTGCCGGCAGCCGCTGCATGATGCTCTGGCCGCGGTCCGGCACGGCGGCACGGTCGAGGCGGTTCGCGACCGGCTGCTGGCCAACGGTGAACGGCATCTGCAGGAGCGGTGGCGGATCGGCGAACGCTTCGCCAGTCTGCCGGGGGCGACGGCGGGCACGCTTGAGGTGGCTGACCGCTGCCAGTTTTCCCTCGAGGAACTCCGCTACGAGTATCCCGACGCCAACGTTCCCGCCGGCCGCACGCCGGCGGACTATCTGGCCGAGCTGAGCTGGACAGGAGCCCAGAAGCGGTATCCCGACGGGATCCCGCAAAAGGTGGCCGACCTGCTCGGTCATGAACTCGCCCTCGTCACCGAACTGGGCTATGAGGCCTACTTCCTGACGGTGTTCGACCTGGTGCGGTTTGCCCGGCGGCGGGGCATCCTCTGCCAGGGTCGCGGGTCGGCGGCCAATTCGGCCATCTGCTACTGCCTGGGCATCACCTCGGTCGATCCCGCCCGAATGAGCGTGCTGTTTGAGCGGTTTGTCAGCCGCGAGCGGCAGGAGGCCCCCGACATCGACATCGACTTCGAACACCATCGTCGCGAGGAGGTGCTGCAGTATCTCTATGACACCTACGGTCGGATGCGGGCGGCGATGACGGCCGAGGTGATCTGTTACCGGCTGCGGTCCGCCGTCCGCGATCTGGCCAAGGTGCTCGGCTTTTCGCTCGACCGGGTCGAGCGGCTGGCTCGGGTGCTCGACGTGGGAGACACGCTGGAACAGCTGCCCTGCCGACTGACCGAGGCGGGGCTCGACCCCGCCAGCCCGGCCGGCAGCCAGCTGGTGACGCTGGCCGGCCAGCTGGTCGGCTTCCCCCGGCATCTCGGCCAGCATGTCGGCGGCATGGTGATGACCCGCGGCGAACTCTGCGAACTGGTGCCGATTCAGCCGGCCAGCATGGCGGGCCGCACCGTCATTCAGTGGGACAAGAACGATCTCGATGAACTCGGCATGCTCAAGGTCGACTGCCTGGCCTTGGGGATGCTCACGGCGATCAAGCGAGCCTTTGAACTGGTGGAGCAGGCAGGCGGGCCCCGGTTGACGCTGGCCTCGGTGCCGGCCGAGGATCCGGCTGTCTACGAGATGGTCTCGCGGGCTGACACGGTGGGGGTGTTCCAGATCGAGAGCCGGGCCCAGCGGACGATGCTGCCCCGGCTGAAGCCGGCCTGTTTCTATGACCTGGTGATCGAGGTGGCGATCGTCCGGCCGGGGCCGATTCAGGGCGACATGGTGCATCCGTATCTGCGGCGGCGGCAGGGGGACGAGCCGGTGCACTATCCCAACCGGGCGATCCGCGAGGTGCTCGAAAAGACGCTCGGGGTGCCGCTGTTTCAGGAGCAGGCGATGCGGCTGGCGGTGGTGGCGGCCGGCTTCACGCCGGGAGAGGCCGACCAGCTACGCCGGGCGATGGGGGCCTGGCGACGTCCGGGCGTGATCGATGAGTTTCATCGCCGGTTGGTTGACGGGATGCTGGCCCGCGGGCTCTCGCAGACCTTTGCCGAGCAGGTCTTTCAGCAGCTGCGGGGTTTCGGTGAGTACGGTTTCCCCGAATCGCATGCTGCCAGCTTTGCCCTGCTGGTGTACGTCTCCGCCTGGTTGAAGCGGCATCACCCGGCCGCCTTCACAGCAGCCCTCCTCGGCAGCCAGCCGATGGGCTTTTATGCTCCCGCCCAGCTGGTGCGGGATGCCCGGGAGCATGGCGTGACCGTCCTGCCGGTCTGTGTGCAGGCCAGCAACTGGCAGGCGACGCTCGAGGCCACCGGCAAGGGCTGCGATGCCGCGGCTTCCGGGCCGGCGATTCGGCTGGGGCTTGAGCAGGTCCATGGGCTGGGCGAGACGGCCGGCCGGCGAATCGAGCAGGTGCGGCGGGCGGGTCCGTTTGCCGGTATCGACGATCTCTCGCGGCGGTGCCGGCTTAACCGGGATGAACTGCTGCATCTGGCCCGGGCCGGAGCCCTCAAGCGTTTGGCTGCCGATCGGCGGCAGGCAGTCTGGGAGGCGCTGCAGCGGCAGCCGGAGCCGGGCAGCATGCCGCTGTTTGAGGCGGCGACTGGAGGGGGGCTGACTGTCGATGGCTCGGGCGAGCCAGATGATTCAGACATGGCGGTGGGCCTGCCGGTACCCAGTCCGCTTGAGGAGGTGATTGCCGACTATCGCACGGCAGGGCTGTCGCTGACGGCCCACCCTCTGCAGTTTGTTCGTCGGCAACTCGCCCGGGAGGGCGTGGTGACGGCCGCCGTCGCAGCAGCCCTGCCGGAGGGCCGGCGGGTGCGGGTCGCCGGGCTGGTGCTGTCGCGGCAGCGGCCGGCGACCGCTCGAGGAACGATCTTTCTGTCGATCGAGGACGAAAGCGGGGCGGCCAATGTCGTGGTGCGGACGGCGGTCTGGCAGCAGTGTGGGCCGCAGGACCGGCGGGCGGCGGTGCTGCTGGTCGAAGGACGAGTGCAGCGGCGGGGGACGGTGGTGCATCTGCTGGCGACACGGCTGCGAGCCTGCGACCAGCCTGCCGGACCGCATCCCGATCAGCCGGCCCGCGAACCGCTGGTGACCGGTCTGCCGAGCATGTCGCGGGATTTTTGGTGACGCGAGCGATTCAAGCGGACGGGCCTCAGCCCCTGCTCTCCTTCGGGCTGTTCCTGGAAGAAGCCATCCGTGGCAAGGCTGTTCGGCGCGGACGATCGGGCCGTTTTTGGGGCTGCCGATCGCCGCATCCTGCGGCGGCAGAACCGCTCCGGAGTCAGCCCGCGACGTTGTGTGATAGTTTTTTCGGTCGCTGCAAGACCGCCCGTTCCGCACCCCGATATCGCTTTGGACGATCCCGCCATGCCAGGCTCGCCTCCCGCTGCTGTGATCCGAACCGATCTGCCGCTGGGACAGCCGATTCGCGGTAAGGTCCGCGACTGCTACCGGCTCGACGGGCCGGCCGGTCCCCGGATGCTGATTGTCAGCACCGATCGGATCAGCGCCTTCGACTGGGTGCTGCCGACACCGATTCCCGACAAGGGCAAATTGCTGACGGCCCTGGCGGCATTCTGGTTCGACTGGCTCAGCCGGCAGCCCGACCCCGTGCCGCATCATCTGCTCACCACCGACGTCGAGGCGATGGGCCTGCCGCCTGAGATTGACCTCGAGCCTCTTCGCGGCCGTTCGATGCTGGTGACAGCTGCCGAAGTCGTGCCCTTCGAATGCGTCGTCCGGGGCTGGCTGGCTGGATCGGGCCTGCAGGAGTACCAGCGGCAGGGGACGGTCTGCGGGCTCCCGTTGCCGCCGGGACTCAGGCCCGGGGACCGGCTGCCTGAGTCGATCTTCACACCGGCGACCAAGGCGACAACGGGTCATGACGAGAACGTCACGTTTGCCCGGATGCAGGCGGCGATCGGTGACGCGGCTGACCTGCTGCGCCGCCGGAGCCTCGCGGTTTACGCCGCTGCCGCCGAGTTTGCCGCCGAACGCGGCATTGTGCTGGCCGACACCAAGTTTGAATGGGGGTACGACGCGGCCGGCCGTCTGCTGCTGGTCGACGAGGTGCTGACCCCCGACAGTTCCCGCTACTGGCCGGCGACCGCCGCGGGGCTCGGCCGGGTTCCCGACTCGTTCGATAAGCAGTTTGTCCGCGACTGGCTGGCCGGCGGTCGCTGGGATCGATCGAGCCCGCCCCCGGCCCTGCCTCCCGAGATCGTCAGCCGCACCCGGGAAAAATATCTCGAGGTCAGCCGGCGGCTCACCGGCAGCCTGCCGGAGGGGGTTGGCGGCTAGCGGACGATCAAACGAGCAGGCTCAAAAAGATTGCCGCCGCAGGATGCGGCGACCGGCACGCTCGGAAAATCAGCGGCGTTTTCGGCCGTCGCCCACGTGCACGAGCCTTCGCCCTCATTTGCGGGCCCGCCGGCGATGAAACGCAGGTCTGTTCAACACCCCCGCTGCCGAGCACCCCAATGAGCATCAAGCGCGTCTGCGGCTGCCCTCGGGCCGGCTCATGTACCCTCGCGAAACCCTCAACCTACCGAACCCGAACGCACCGAACCCTCAACACAGCTTTTCGTGCGGCAGGTTCGCGGCGACCGGCCAAGAACCTCGATGAAACGGTCCATGCTTCAAAGCCCGAGCTGAGGGAAACGGTCCATGCTTCAAAGCCCGAGCTCAGGGAAACGGTCCCTGCTTCGAAGCCCGAAGCGCGAGCTGAGGGAAACGGCGTTTCGATTTCGGAAAACGCATTACCTCGGATCGAGGCTCGGGCCGTCCGGATTTTCATTTCGCTGCGCGGTTCAGCACATGCCGCAGATCGGGGCCACGCAACGCGATCCCGCGGCGTCCGGCCGGGGCTTCCAAGGTTCTCGAGCACCTCAAAACTGGCACGGAATCGATGCCGAAGGGCATTGCCAGGGCTGGCTTTTTCCACGGACAGCTAGGGAGGGAATGGTCAGGCGGCTAGAATCTTCCGCGGTCGGTCGATCGCTGAAGAACGACCGAGCGTTTGGAACATCGCCACCCATTTTTGTGAGCCTGGTCTGCCGATGCTGCGTTACTGGACCGCCGGAGAATCCCACGGACCCGCACTGACCGCGCTGGTCGACGGCTTCCCAGCAGGGCTGGCTGTCGATACCGACCTGATCGATGCGGAATTACGGAGGCGGCAGGGGGGGTACGGCCGCGGCGGCCGTCAGCGGATCGAGACCGACGCGGTCACCTTCCTCGCGGGGCTCTGGCAGGGCCGAACCCTCGGCAGTCCCCTGACGCTGCAGGTGATCAATCGCGACGCCAAGCTCGAACGGCTCGAGGACATCGCCCGACCCCGTCCGGGCCATGCCGATCTGCCGGGGGCGGTCAAGCATCTTGGCGGGGTGCGAGCCGTGCTTGAACGGGCCAGTGCCCGCGAGACGGCCGCCAGAGTCGCTGTCGGCGGCCTTGCCCGGCAGTTGCTGGCCGTCTTCGGAATTGAACTGGCCGGCTGGGTGACCGAACTGGGAGGCGTTGTGCTGGGCGACCGGTCGGGCAGCCTGCCGGAACTGCGGCGGCTCCGCGACGACAGTGCGATCTATTCGCTGCACCCCGACCGCGACCACGAGGTGACCAGCCTGATTGACCGCGTCGGCAAGGAGGGGGACACCCTCGGAGGGATCGTCGAGGTCCGGGTGACGGGGCTGCCGATCGGCCTCGGCACCCATACGCAGTGGGACCGGAAGCTCGACGGCCAGCTGGCGCAGGCGGTGATGGCCGTGCAGGCGATCAAGGGTGTCGAGATCGGCCTCGGCTTCGAAACTGCCCGCCGCCGCGGGTCGGAGGTGCACGACCCGATTCATTTCGAGGCCGCCGAGCGGAGCGGCCCGAGCCTCGGCTTTGCCCGTCCCACCAACAATGCCGGCGGGCTTGAGGCCGGCATGACCAATGGCCAGCCGCTGGTCGTCCGCGCGGCCATGAAACCGATCAGCACGCTGCGAAAGCCGCTCGCCTCGATTAATCTGGCCACCAAACAGCCCGAGGAGGCAGCCTACGAGAGAAGCGACGTCTGCGCGGTCAGTGCCTGCAGCGTGATTGTCGAAAATGTGGTTGCCTTCACCGTCGCGGCCGCCCTGGTCGATAAATTCGGAGGCGACAGCATCGAGGAGATGCAGGCCCGCTGGCGACTCTACGGTGAGCTCGCCGGCAGCCGGTGACCAGAACGGACGACTCGTTTCGGTCACCGCGATCGGTCGGTCAGCGACACGGGGTGAACAGGGATGTTCGTCGAACAGTCAGTCGCGCGGCTCTGGCGGGTGCGGCTCGCATTTCTGTCGCTCTGCCTGCTTCCGGCGGTCGGTCTGGGGCTCTGGGGACTGCAGCGACACTCGGCTGCCCACCGTCGTGACCTCACCGCCGCCGCCTCGCGGCTGCTTGGCGTCGAGGTCGCCTGTAGCCGAGTCAGCCATCCGCGGCCGGGCTGCATCCAGCTGGCCGGGCTGCAGGTTGGCGGCAGACCGCTGGGGGCCGCTGAGGTTGAGGCCACGCCGACCGAAGTCCGACTGCAAATCGATCGGCTTGCCTGCGACGCGGCGGCGGTGCCGCTGCTGGCTGCTCTCGGCCGGCGGTGGTTGGCAGAACCGCGGCAGTTTCCGCGGAACTGCGTGATCGAGGTTGCCAACCTCGCGTGGGAGTCACCCGCCGCCGATCCACCGCGGCGGCTGCGGATCGAGTGTGTGGCTGCCGGCGGAGGCCGTGCGGTCCGGCTGGTCACTGCCGGGCAGGCGACGAATGAAATTCGGATCGTTCACACGCCGCAGCCGGCCGATCCCGCGAGAGACCGCTGGGAGGTTCTGGCAACGCTGGCCGAACCGCTGCCCGCTGCCATCGCCGTCGCGGCGGCCGCTCCCTCGCCCCTTTCCGATTGGCGGCTTGGCGGTGCGGCCACCGTTGCCGGCACCGTCCGGGCTGTCGCAGTGGGTGGCGACTGGGCCGGCGAGGCGACCGGCCGGCTCGAGGCGATCGATCTCGCGGCGGCGACAAAGCCGCTGGCCCAGCGGGCGGAGGGGCTGGCGAGTCTCGATCTTGCCAGTCTGCTCTGGGCCGCAAATCGCCTGACCGCTGCCGAGGTCGTGCTCACATCCCCGCGGGGACGGCTCGCCTCGCAGTGGCTCGATGGCATGGTCGGGCTTATCGGCTGCCGCGGGGCGACGGCCGACATCCGACCGGCCGAGGCGATGGTCGAATATGAGCGGCTCGGCCTGCGGCTCGAATGCGACCGCAGCGGGGCCCGGATTCGGGCCGAACCCCAGCGGGCTGGCTGCCTGGTGGAGTCGCAGGGACTGCCGCTGCTGTATCAACCGCGGGCTGCGGTGACGCTCGACCGTCTCGCCTGGCTGTTCTCCGGAACGAGGCCGGCCGCTGTGCCCGGCACGCCGGTTTCCGCCTGGATGCTCTCGGTGCTGCCACTGCCGCAGGCCAGTCGGTAGGAGCCGGTTGACAAAGTCTGCCGCCGCATGACGCGGCGATCGGCACCTTCGAACCCCCTCCGCTGCTTTCAGGTGTTGCCCGGGTTGACTCCCGTTCCCCAGATTCGCGGGCACGGGGCCATGGATCACTTTTCCCATGGCCGCTGAGCGGTCAACCGATCGAACCTTTCGCAGCAGGCTGGTTCCCGGCGCGGCCCGGGGCGTGCGTCGGTTTCATCGGTTGCAAAATGGTTCTTGCAATCGCTCGCAGTCGGTCAGCGGCCGTCGAGTGATTTTGAGGCCAACCAAAGATACGGCATCGGAATGGGTTTTTCCCCAACGAGCAGGATTCGGGAGGGATATTTTGCGGGGTTGGCCCATCCTTCCCAGCGGGCTCTTAACGCAGTTTTGACATTTCGGCGACCTGTCGCTGACGGCTCTTGCTGGGCGTTGCCGGCCCGGCCACCACAATTTTGTGAGTGCGGCGCAGTGCCTGCGACGCTACTCTGTCTGACGCCCCGGAGATGACACGTATGACGCCGAGCACGCTTGCCCCCCCACCCCGCCCTCATGGCGGTATCGATCTTGAGGCGGAAGACTGCCAGTTCGGCCGCTCGTCGGTGCATGAGCCCGACTGCGATGCCGCAGCGGACACTCCGGGACGCGAAGCGGTGCCGCCAGCCGAACCCCGCGCCGACGGCATTGGCAACCACGTCGCGGGCCTCGATTGGGCGACGCTGCTCTGGATCGGCGGCATCCATCTCGCTGCCTGCTTCGCGCCGCTGTATTTCACCTGGTCAGGGCTGGCGATCTGCCTGGCGCTGTATTGGGTGACTGGCTGCCTCGGGGTCACCCTCGGCTACCACCGGCTTCTCACTCACGGAAGTTTCGTCACGTCGACGCCCGTCCGCTGGTTCTTCGCCTTCGTCGGGGGCATCTCCGGCGAGGGCTCGGCCGTCGTCTGGGTTGCGAATCACCGCAAACACCACGCCTTCAGCGATCAGGAGGGGGACCCCCACTCGCCCCGCGACGGGGGCCTCTGGAGCCACATGCTTTGGCTGTTCCCCAGGCACCCCGCCGACGAGGTTGCTGCCCATGTGAAGCGTTGGGCACCCGATCTCGCCCGTGATGCCGGCGTGATGTTCTTCCATCGGACCTTTCTGCTATGGCACTTCCTGATCGGTGGTGGGCTGTTGGCGGGAGGCTGGGCTGCCTACGGCCGGGATGTCGGCATCTCCTGGCTGCTCTGGGGCCTCGCCGTTCGGATGGTGATCGTGTTTCACGTCACCTGGTTCGTGAATTCGGCGACGCACATCTGGGGGTATCGCAATTACGAGACGACCGACGATTCGCGGAATCTCTGGTGGGTTGGGCTGCTCGCCTTCGGCGAGGGCTGGCACAACAACCATCACGCCTTTCAGCGGATGGCCGCCCACGGCCACAAGTGGTGGGAAATTGACACCACCTACTGGGTCATCCTCGCGATGGAGCGTCTCGGCCTCGCCTGGAACGTGGTGCACACGCCGCAGGGCGTCGGTCGTCGCGGTCGCTGAGGACTTCCGCCGGTTGCAAAGAATCGGCTGGCCGGTAGACTCCGGGCTTCGCAACGAGAGAAGAAAACCATCTGGTCGCCCGTTGAGGGCGTGTGCATTGATGTCGTTGACCAAGGAACGCAAGACCGAATTGATCGGGGCTCACCGCCGTGGGCAGGAGGACACCGGATCAGCCGAGGTGCAAATCGCCCTGCTGACCGCGCGAATCACCCATCTCACCGAACACTTCAAGAAACACGCCAAGGATTACGCGAGTCGCCGGGGATTGCTGATGATGGTCAGCCGTCGCCGACGGTTGCTCGATTATCTCAAGCGGGTCGCGCCCGAACGGTATCTCGACATCATCCGCAGTTTGGGAATCAGGAAGTAGGCGAGCCCGCTTCCATCTCCGGAGACCTGGCACCGCGGAGCCGATCCCGCGGTTGCTCATGGTGGTCTTTTTCTCGTTGAGGCAACCGCTCGATGCGGGGCTTCGATTGCTGGGATTGCCGGTTTTGCCGGCCTTGCCGATGATGCAGTCGGGAAGCGGAAAGACCAGCAACCTTGGCTATCCCAGCGGACGGGGCTCGCCGGTGACGGTGGTTTCGCTCGCCGGCGTCCGGGCGAAACAGAAAAGCAACTGGTGATTTGGTTTTGGACAAGAACATTTGCAGGCGAGAACGTTTGCAGGATGAAAGAAGGAAGTAATGACTGTGAAGCATCGCGTTGAACGGAAAATTGGCGACGAAGTTCTGAGCATGGAAACCGGCCTGCTGGCCAAGCAGGCCGCCGGCAGTGTGCTGGTCACCTACGGCGAGACGACCGTGCTGGTGGCAGCCGCGACGGGCGCCCCGCGGGCCGGCATCGATTTTTTTCCGTTGACTTGCGACTACCGCGAGCGAACGGCGGCCGCGGGCAAGTTTCCCGGCGGATTCCTCAAGCGGGAGGGTCGGCCGACGATGAAGGAAACCCTCACCAGCCGGCTGATCGACCGCCCGATCCGGCCGCTGTTTCCCGAAGGCTTCCATGACGAGGTGCAGGTCCAGGCACAGACGCTTTCCAGCGACCGGCAGAATGATCCTGATGTGCTGGCGATGAACGGGGCCTCCGCGGCCTTGTCCGTCTCGCCGCTGCCGTTCCAGGGACCGCTGGGCAGTGTCCGGATCGCCCAGATCGACGGCCAATTCGTCCCCTTCCCGACCCAGGACCAGCTTGAAGAGAGCGACCTCGACCTCGTCGTCTCCGGGAGCAAGACGGCGATTTTGATGATCGAGGGCTTTGCTCGGGAGATGCCCGAGGATCGGATGCTCGAGGCGCTCGAGGAGGCCCATCGCATCATCGTCGAGATCTGCGAAATGCAGGACGAGCTTGTCGCCAAGGGTGGCAAGCCCAAAAAGGAATACGATCTGCCCGACTACGGTCCGCTGCGGGATCGCCTCACGGCCGCCTACTACGCCGACCTCAAGGCGGCGAAGGCGGTGCCGGGCAAACTCGAGCGGGCGGATGCGGTCAGGGCTGTCAAGGAGCGGGCCAAAGCGGAGGTTTTTCCGGCCGAACCGGCGGCCGACGCGGTCAACGAGGCCGATTTCTCGCATGTCTGGCACGCCCTTGAAGAACAGGCCGTCCGCGAACTCATTCTCGCCGGCACGCGGCCCGACGGCCGCGATGCCAAGTCGCTGCGGGCGATTGAGTGCGCCGTCGACATTCTGCCCCGGGTCCATGGCTCGGCGTTGTTCCAGCGGGGCGAAACCCAGGCGCTGGTGACGGTCACGCTCGGCACCGGCAAGGACGAGCAGCGGGTGGACGGGCTGGTCGACGAGTATTCCAAGAAGTTCATGCTCGATTACTACTTTCCGTCCTACTCGGTCGGCGAGGTCCGGCCGATTCGGGGGCCGGGCCGGCGCGAGATCGGCCACGGAGCGCTCGCCGAGCGGAGTGTGAAGCCGGTGCTGCCCGACCCAGACGAGTTCCCGTACACCATCCGGGTGATCTCCGACATTCTCGAGTCGAACGGGTCGAGTTCGATGGCCTCGGTCTGCGGGGCAACCCTCGGGCTGATGGCGGCCGGCGTGCCGATCACCAACCCGGTCGCCGGGATTTCGGTCGGCCTGGTGAAGCAGTCGGACGACGAGTGGACCCTGCTGACCGATATCATCGGCGACGAGGATCACTTCGGCGACATGGACTTCAAGATTTCGGGATCGCAAAACGGGATCACCGGCATTCAGCTCGACCTGAAGATCAACGGCATCTCGCCGGCGATCATCAAGGCGACGCTGGCCCAGTCGCGGGATGCGCGGCTGGAGATTCTGCGGACGATGCTCTCGGCGATCCGCAGGCCGCGGGAAGAGCCGTCGGCCTGGGCACCTCGGTTGATTCGCACCCACATCAACCCGGAGAAGATCGGCCTGCTAATCGGCCCCGGTGGCAAGACGATTCGGGCGATTCAGGAGTCGACCGGCGCCAGCATCGAGGTCGAGGACGACGGCACCGTGACGGTGGCCAGCCACGACGCCGAGGGGGCAACCGCCGCCCTGGCCAAGGTTGAGGCGCTCACCGCGTCGATTCAGATTGGCCGGATCTACGAGGGCAAGGTGACGAGCGTCAAGGACTTCGGCGCCTTTGTCGAACTCGTCCCCGGCAAGGACGGTCTCTGCCACATCAGTGAACTCTCCACCGAGTATGTCGGCAACGTCGGCGACGTCTGTCGCGTCGGCGACATGATGCGGGTGAAGGTGATTGCCGTCGACGAACAGGACCGGGTGAAACTCAGCCGGCGGGCCGCGATGGAGGACGTCCCCGCCGAGCCGGAACCGGCCGCCGAATAGCGGAAACCGATCATGGCCGACCCAGCGGTGCTGACCGAGCGACCCCTGTCGGACAGCGACACCTACGCAGAACTCGTGAAGCTCGTCAGCGAGCTGGCCCATGAGATCCGCAACCCCCTGTCGAGCATCCGGCTCAACATGGAACTGCTCGCGGAGGATGTTGAGGCAATCACCGACTCGGGGCCGGCCAGCCAGACCACTCGCCGGGCCAGGGCGAAAATCGACCTGGTCCGGCAGGAGTGCGATCGGCTCCAAAAGCTGCTCGACGACTTTCTCGATTTCTCCAGGCAGGAAGGGATCGACCCGGAACCGGGCAATCTCAATGCCGAGATCGAGCAACTCCTCGATTTTTTCCAGCCGCGGGCCGACGACGCCGGCATCGAACTGCTCCGGTATCTCGATCCGGAACTGCCGGCGGTGCGGATCGATCGGGAAACCTTTCGCTCGGCAATTCTGAATCTCTTGATCAACGCTACCCAGGCGATGGACGCCGGCGGGCAACTGATGGTCCGCACCCGGTCCGCCGGCCTCGGCGTGCTGATCGAACTGATCGACACCGGGCCGGGCATGTCGCCGGAGACCCTCGCCCGGGTCTTCGAAGCCTTTTATTCGACCAAACAGGGCGGTTCGGGGCTCGGGTTGCCGACCGCCCGGAAGATTGTCGAGGCCCACGGCGGCAACATTGAGGTCGAAAGCGCCCCCGGCAGGGGCACGAAGGTTGCCATCTGGCTGCCCGCCCCGCCCCGGCTTCCCACCGGCCGGGAGGCCGGCTGAACTCCCGTCCCGATGTCCCATCGCAGGAGCGCCGATGCCCGTCACCTCGCCAGCCGCCAGCAAGCCGCTTGAGGGCATGCCCCGGCCCGTGCGGGTTCTTGTTGTCGACAACGACCTCGTCCATGCCCGCACGATGGGCGAGGGGCTCGACCGGCTCGGTTACGAGGTGGCCGTCGCCGGCGGCGGGAACGAGGGGGCCAAACAGCTCGCAGCCGGGCCCTTTGATGTGGTCGTCACCGACCTGATGATGAATGACATCGGTGGGCTTGAGATTCTGCAGGCGGCCAAGCAGGCCGCCGCCGAGACCGAGGTGATCGTCGTCACCGGCCACGGCACGATCCCCTCAGCCGTCGAGGCGATGCAGCAGGGCGCCTTCACCTACCTGCAGAAGCCGCTCGACCTCGGGCATCTGCGGACGGCGGTCGAAAAGGCCTCCGCCGGGATTCGGCTGCGGCTGCAGAACCTTGAACTCAATCGGCGGCTCGATGAACGCTTCGGCTTCGAGGGGGTGATCGGCTCAAGCCCCCAGATGCTCGCGGTCGTCGAGCGGCTCAAGCGAATCGCCCCGACCGACGCCACCGTGTTGATCCAGGGAGCGACCGGCACCGGCAAGGAACTCGTCGCCCAGGCGATCCACCAGAACAGTCCCCGCAAGAAGAAGCCCTTTGTCGCGCTCAACTGCGCGGCGCTCAGCGAGAACATCCTCGAGAGCGAACTCTTCGGTCACATCAAGGGAGCCTTCACCGACGCCTCGTCCGACCGCGTCGGGAAATTTGAATATGCCGATGGCGGCACGCTCTTCCTCGACGAGGTCGGGGACATGCCGATGGCGACCCAGATCAAGCTGCTCCGGGTGCTTGAGTCGAGCGAGATCACGCGGGTCGGGTCGAATCAGCCGGTACGGGTAAACGTGCGGATTCTGTCGGCGACCAACCGCGATCTCGAAGAGGCGATCGCCGCCGGAACCTTCCGCAGCGATCTCTATCACCGGTTGAAGGTGGTGACGATCCAGATTCCCAGCCTCCGGGAACGGGCTGCCGATATCCCGCTGCTGATTGAGCACTTCGTCAAGCAGTTCGCCAAGCGGCACCACAAGACGATC
>CAZIQV010000016.1:0-13396 GCA_964541275.1 uncultured Chitinophagaceae bacterium
TCCGCCTCGGAGTCTTGTGACTATAGCTTTGACGATTCGTCTCGGCATTGCAACCGCCGCCGACAGAACACGACGCGACCAGACGCGCAATTCATCACCGCCCGAACAGCAGCGTGACGACCGCCGTCCCGACCCCGGCAAGACTCTCTCCGGCGACGAGTCCCGCGGCGACCGGCAGCAGCAACCGCCGGGCTGCTGTCCCGCCCAACCGCACCGCCGCTTCGGCCGCGACCGCCCCCAAAAACAGCGACAGGCTGTTCCACGCCGGGATCACAAACGCCAGCCCGATGCTGACCGGGCTCGGCAGCCAGACGGCCCACGGCCGGGGAAAAACCTGTTGCAAACCGGCCAACACGCCGCCAATCATGCCGCCGAATACCGCTGCCGCAACCGCCCCCGGCGGCGCCGCCTCCAGCCCGTCGCGAAACAGTTCCGCCACCGCCATCCAGGTGGCCACCGCCGGTGCCGGCCACTCCGGCGAAAGCAGCATGGCCGCCGGATCGGGGATGAGCACGAGATAGGCGGCACTGCCGGCCAACGAACCGACCAAAACCCCGAGGCACTGGGCCAGTGCCTGGGCCCGGATTGACGCCCCGACAAGCAGCCCGGTCTTGAGATCGTGCAACAGGTCCGAACACTGGCCGGCAGCGCCGCCGGTCACGTTGGCAGTCATCAGGTTCTCCGTGACGCTCGCCGGATTGATCAGGCCGAAGGTCAGCTGCGTCACCTTGCCGAGCGCCCCGATCGGCGGAATCCCGGTCTCGCCCGACACCCGGGCAGACACCACGGCCAGCACGAAGGTGAGCCCCACCGCCAGCATGCCCATCCAGGGGTTGATGCCAAAAATCACCGTCTGGGCCAGCGTCGTGGCAGCCGTGGCGACCGCCAGTCCACCCGCGAGGTACGACCAGGGAATGCCGGGCCCGACATCGGCCCAGCCGGTCTCGTCCCGCTCGACAACCGGCCGCTGGCGGCCGATGAGTCCGCGGAAAAAACCGGGCAGAGAACTGCCGAACGACACCAGCGCCGCGACCACCATCAACGCCACCCCCGGCCAGAGCAGAAACTCCACCGCTTCTGCGAAGACCGAGCCGGTCGCCTCGGCCGGCGGCGGCAGCCGGCCGCTGGCGAACAGCCAAGGCGCGAGGATGCCCCAGGCCAGCACCGCTCCGAGCAGCATCGAGAGCCCGACCCGCAGGCCGCAGATCGCCCCGAAGCCGACCATCAACAGCGACGGGTCAAGCAGAAAGCCGAGGCTCCGGGTGGTGACCGTCGGCAGCCCGAAGGCTCCCAGCCCGGCCGCGGGACCCAGCTGCGGCAGGCTCCCGTTGAGTCGGGCCACCAGGTCGACCGTCAGCTTGACGGCACCAGAGAGCAGCCCGCCGCCGAGCAGCCAGCCGATCCGCGTGGCAGCCTCGTTGCCGGCGGCATAGATCTCGCGGACGGTTTCGGCAGTGGCCGTGCCGGCCGGGAACGGCAGTTGCTGCACTTCCAGCATCTGCCGCCGCAGGGCCAGGCCGACCACCACCCCGATCAGGCTGACGGTGAGCAGCCAGATGCTCAGCGTCGGCCAGTCGAGCGTGGTCCCGGTGAGGATTGCCAGCGCCGGAATCGGCGCCACCAGGCCGGCGGAGATGATCGAGGCGGCACTCGAGGCGGCGGTCTGGTTGATGTTGTTCTCAAGCAATCCCCAGGGGGGGACCCGATCGCCGAGGGTCTTTCTGGCGACGCCCCAGAACCCCATGCTGAGCAGGGCGGCCGCGATCGACATGTTGAACGACCAGCCGATCTTCAGGCCGGAATAGACGTTGCAGGGCACCAGCACCGCACCGAGGACGGCACCGGTACAGGCGGCCCGAAGGGTGAATTGACGCGGGCCAGGGACCGGATCGCCGCTGGCGGGGTAGGCTCCACTCATGGCAACGGACTTTACCAAACCGCCAACGGGCGACGAACTCCCGCCTGTTTCCGACGCTGGGCTGTCGCAGCCCGGTTCGGACTCTCCGCCCTCGCTGCGGTTCATCAAGCGGTGGCTCTGCTGCGGGTTCGGCCTGCTGACCGCCGCCGTTGCTGCAGCAGGCCAGCCGCCGGCCGCCCCCTGGCTTTCCTGGCCGTCACCGGCAGCAATCGAAGCCCGCTTGGCGGCGGTGGAGGCGGAACTTGGCAGGCTCGCCAACCCGCGGCCGGTGCCCGGCGTCGGCCCGATCGGCCACCGCTCAGCCGCCCACGCCACCGCCGACCACCTCGAGTGGATCGAAGTCGACCTCGGCGAGACGGTCGCCATCGACGGCGTCGTGGTCGTGCCAACCCTTTTTCACCGCCCCGACTCGACGCTGGAGGCCGATGGCTTTCCGGAAAATTTCCGGTTGCTCGCCCACGCCGAAGGCCAGGACGAGCCGCAGGTTCTCGCCAGCTTCACCGCAGCCGACGGCCTGCTGCCGCGGCGAGCGCCGCTGGTGATCGACTGCCCGCCGACACCCGCAACGCGGGTGCGGCTGGAGGCCACCCGGCTCGGTCCCCGAGCCTGGGACGGACTCTTCTGCCTGCAGCTGGCGGAGCTGCTGGTTTTCGCAGGGGCCGACAACGTCGCGCTCAACTGCCCGGTCGACTGCTCCTCCGACGATGACAATCCCGAGGCCGCCCGCAATGCCGCATTCATCGTCGACGGGTTTCTGCCCTATCTGCTCGACGCCCCCGGCGGAAAACGAAGCACTGCCTTTATGACCCACCTCCGCGGCGACGATCCCTGCTCACTGACGATCGACCTTGGGGAATCGCATCAGCTCGACGGCCTGCGGCTGCATGCCGCCGATGTCAGCGACAACGTGCCGCAGAGCCATGCCAACGACTTCGGGATTCCGCGACATCTCCGGGTGGAGGCTGCTGCGGCGGCAGACTTCGCGGCTGCAACGCGGCTGGTTGAGCACACAATCGGCTCGGCCCTCGCTGCCGGGCCGATCATCAGCCTGCGGTTCCCCCCAACCGCCTGCCGCTTCGTTCGCCTGACGTCTCTGGTGCCGTCGCGGGCGACCCATTCGGACCGGCCCTGCTTTGGCTGCGCGGAGCTTGAGTGCCTCGTCGCGGGCCGGAATGTTGCAGCTGGCAAACCGGTCTCGACAAGCCTGCCGGCGGCGGAGCTCTCCCGAGCCGATCGGCTGCAGGCCGTCACCGACAGCAGCAATTACTACGGACCGATTCTGCCGTTGCGGCTCTGGCTGAGCCAGCTCGCCCGGCGGCACGAGCTTGAGCGGGGCTATCCGCAACTTCGCGAGGAACTCGCTGCCAGCTACCGGAGCCAGTCGCTGCTGGTCCAGCGGCTGATCCTGCTGAGCCTGCTGCTGGCGGCCGTTGTTGTCGCCGTCATCGCCGTCGGCCGAACGATCCGGCAGCGGGCGATCGATCGCACCCGGGAACAGATCGCCGCCGATCTCCACGACGAACTCGGGGCCAATCTTCAGGCGATCGCCCTCTGCGGCGACCTCGCCGCCCGCAAGACAAACAGCCCCGAACAGCTCGCTGGACTGCTTGAGCGGCTGCGAGAGTTGGCGGCCCGCGGCGGCAAGGCGGCGAAGGCCTGTGTCAACCTGCTCGAATCAGACAGGCTCTACGAGGGCTTCGCCGCCGAACTCCAGCGAGCCTCGTCGCGGCTGCTGGCTGATCTTGATCACACGCTTGAGATCGAGGGCGAGGAGCACCTGGCGACACTCCCCCCGCGGATTCAGATCGGAGTGGCCCTGTTCTACAAAGAATGCCTGGCCAACATCATCCGCCATTCCGGAGCGACGCACGTCGCCACGGAAGTGGTCGCCAGACCGGCGGAAATCGTTTTGACGGTCGCTGACAACGGGTACGGTCTCCAGGGACTTGCCGGCGGTCCCCGCAGTGACCTTGCCCCCGCCTCGCTCCGCCGCCGGGCCCGGCTGCTGGGCGGCTCGGTGGTCGTCGCGGATCGAACCGGCGGCGGCTTGCAGGTGACCCTTCGGGCCCGTACCCGCTCGCGGTGGCAGCCCCTGCCGTTCCGCAGTCCGACAGGCTAGCAATCCGCAGAACAGCCCGCCCTGGCCCGCAGCAGCAGACCCCGGGCCGCCCTTCGCAGAGGATCGTTCCCAATGCCAAGCAAGCCCTCCGTGCTCCGGATCCTGATCGTCGAAGACAACCCCGCCTACCGCGACGTGATTGCGCTGGCATTGAACGATCAACCGGACATGACCCTCACCGGAGCGTTCGGGACGATTGAAATCGCCCTGCGGGACCTCGAGGCGACCCCGGCGGCCGACCAACCTGAAATCATCCTGCTCGATCTTCGATTACCGGGCATGAACGGCCTCGAGGCAATCCCTCGGCTGCATGCCGTCGCGCCGGCGGCGGGGATCATCGTCCTGTCGCAGTCCGACAACCCCGCCGACATCGTGCAGGCAATCACCGCCGGCGTCGGCGGCTACCTGCTCAAGGAGGCGACGCTCCAGGAAATCACCGACGGCATCCGCACGGTCGCGGCGGGGGGCGGCTCCCTCGACTCAAACGTCGCCCGGTTCATCCTCGACGCGGTACAGCACCAGATCGCCGCCGCCGGTGATCCCCTGACCGACCGAGAGCGGGAAATTCTCACGTTGCTCGCCGCGGGGCTGGTGAAAAAAGAGATCGCCGCCCGGCTGGGGATCGGCTACTCGACGGTTGACACCCACGTTTCCCACATCTACGCGAAGCTCCACGTAGCCAACGCCCCGGCCGCCGTCAGCGAAGGCTATCGCCGGGGCATTCTCGGGCCGTTCGGCCTGAGGACCTGAACCCCACGGGCGGCCTGAACCGCCCCGAGGTGCGGGCTCATGCGTTTACCCGATACCCGGCAGCACGCCCGCTGCCAATACTTATGCGGCACTGGGGTGGTTCGGCTGCCGCGGCTTCACGTCCGCGAAAAGAATCCCGGCAGCCGTTGCCTGCCCCCACACGGTCTGTGCATATCACCAGGAAACGCCAACGGTTGCCGATCGCCGCATCCGGCGGCGGCAGACTTTCGAGACAGCCTGCGAAGGACGTTCGCAGGTCAAGCCGCCGCGTCCCGCGACCAAAGAGTTTTTCACGATGTCTGCTTCATCTCCCCGGCCGCGACGAGCCGCCTTCACCCTGATTGAGCTGCTCGTGGTCATCGCCATCATCGGCGTTCTCGTTGGTTTGTTGCTCCCGGCGGTCCAGCAGGCCCGCGAGTCCGCCCGGCGGAGTTCCTGCGGCAACAACCTGAAACAACTCAGCCTCGCCATTCACAGCTATGCCGACATGAATGCCCGCCGCGGTGACAACCTGCTTCCGTACGCCGCTTATCACAATGACGGCCAGGGGGCCAACGTCTGGTGGCGGAAGGATAGCGACCCCAACAATGCCAACGGCCTCAACAACATGCTGTGGCAGGATCATGTCAGTTGGATCTGCCAAATCCTGCCGGCCCTGGAAGAAAACGCGGTCTACGACAACTGGGTGAGCGTGTCGAACAACTTTGCCGGCACGACGGCATCGCCGGGCTCCTGGAACGATATGCGGGGGGCGACCGCAGGCCGAACTGATCTCCACGCCGATGTCCGGCTGGGCATGCTGACTTGCCCCTCCTACACGGGCAGCCTGACAATCGGTGGCACACCGGTGGCCGGGGCGACACATTATCTCAACCAGAACAACACCCGCGTTGTCGGCGTCCCGCCGGCGGGAACAGCGACATCCGGCCTCTCCTGCTACCGGGGAAACTTCGGCAGGGGCGCCGGCCAAGATTTTGATGCCACCGACGGCCAAGGGGCATTCAAATGGAAGAGCCGGCAGGGCTTTCGCAACATCACCGACGGCACGGCAACGTCAATCCTGCTCGTTGAGAACGCCTTCGCAGTCGCCTGGGCAGCCGGTTCCGCCGTGCTGACAACGGCGAACAACTCGTCCGGTCAGGCCGCCATTAACCAGCCGGCGATGGACTTCCGCGGGACCCTCTCCAATGTCGGCCTCGGCTCCGAACACCCAAGCGGCGGCCAGGTCTCGATGGTCGACGGCTCAACCCGGTTTTTGAGTTTCAGCGTCGCCGATGACATTTGGCGAAACCTCATGCAGGTCAACGACGGCAATGTCATCTCGATGCCCTAGCAAACCGTGGTTTCAGGCTGTCGCCGCAACATGCGGCGCCGGCCCGCCTCAAAAGCCTCCGACGGGTTCGGGCGTCGTCCAACTCGTTTGGCGGCTGCCCTCATCCGGGGACGGGGGTGATGGCAGGCCTTTTCCCCGGACATTAGCGGCTGCGGAACATCTGTTCCCGGCTTCGGGGGCGGCTGTGGCTGACTGACAGACCAGGGCGTTGCCCGCGAGGATGCGGAGGGCTTGGGGGACACCGGCGGCCGGCAGCGGATGGCAGCAGGCGGCAATCGATCGTCACTCCGAATTCAAATGCTGGAGAAATCTCAGATGCCAAGTTCCCGAATTCACGCAGCCTTGGGGTTCGGCCTCGGCTTCCTGCTGATCGCCGGCTGCGGAGCAGCGAGCCATGAGCGCACCGAAGTGACCGGGCTGCTCACGCTCGACGGTAGGCCGTTGCCGAGCGGTCTGCTGGTGACGTTCATGCCCGAGGACAGCGACGCGGCCGTCGCCCGCGGAGCCACCGACCTGCAGAGCCGCTACACCGCCTACGCCGAGCCGGGAAAGATCGGGCTCGCTCCCGGCAGATACATCGTTTCGGTCGAACTCCCATTCGCCAGCGAACCAGGACCTTACACCGGGCCACCGGACCTTGCCGGCGTGAAAATCCCCGAACATTATCAGACAGGCGTTTCGACACTCACCCTCGAGGTTCCGCAGGATGGGCCGATCTTCAACATTCCGATGACGACCCACGAATGACCCCGGATCCGGGCATCGTTATCGCCCGGCCATCAGCAGTGGCGGGCGGTGAGATTGTTGAGGCAGACCGTCGAAGTGCAGGCAGACGAGCCTCATCCTGCAGGATGGGGTGACCGGCGACCCGGGAGAGCCGCAGGTGTTGCAGTGAGTCCGCGGAGAGACTCCCGGCCAACGACATTCGTGCGGACGACCGCTGGTCAGCGTTCGCAAAGACCGTCAGCCCTCGTCCTGTGCCCGCAGCATATCGTCGACCCGGGGCGTCCACTCCACGATGTCAGCCGCCGTGAAATAGATGCCGATCTCGCGGGCCGCCGATTCGAGCGAGTCGGAGGCGTGCACCAGATTCATCTGCCGGCTGCCGGAGAAATCGCCGCGGATCGTGCCGGCAGCCGCCTTCAGACCGCTCGTCGCTCCGAGCATCTCGCGAACCACGCGAACAACCTCGAGCCCCTCGTAGATCGCCGCCACGACCGGAGCGGCGGTGATGAACGACTCGAGGCTGGGATAGAACGGCTTTTCCACATGCTCGGCATAGTGCTGCCGGGCCAACTCGGGCGTCACTCGCAGCAGTTTCAGGGCGACCAGCCTCAGCCCTTTGTCCTCAAACCGGCTCATCACCTTGGTTAACAGCCCCCGCTCGATGCAGTCGGGCTTGAACATCACGAACGTCCGCTCCATCCGCTTTTTCCCTCTTCTCTCGACTTGTCTTTGGGGGGCGGCCCACCGATTGGCCACACCGACCGCCGGCTGATGTGGCACCCTACCCTCCCGGCGTGGCCACCGCCAGATCAGCGGCCGCGTTCGGCCACCGTCGGCACTGCCGCTCGTGTTGCAGCAGGACGCGGCGACCGGCTAGCATCCCGCCGCCTCAGGCAATCGCTGAGCCGCACCCTGCCGACGGAGATCGGGCCGATCAAAACCTCCAGCTCAGCCATTGTGGACCTCACCTGCCTTTTCGCCGGGGTGCTCGTCAGCCTGGCTGGGGCCGCCAGATCGGCACCTCCCGATATCGCCGCCGACCCTCGCGGGCTGGCAAGCTTCACCCGCGTGATTCAGCCGCTGCTGCTCAATCGCTGCGCTGCCGGAGCCTGCCACGGCGGTCGCCAGAGCCCCGAGCCGCAGTTCACCCGCGGTCCGGCCCGCGGCATGATCGGCCGGCCGACGACGCTGGCAAACCTCAAGCAGCTGACAGCGGCAGCCCAGCAGGCGGGCACGCACGCCGACTTTTTCCAGACGGTGCTCACGCGTCACGCGGACGAGCCGGGTCTCGGCAGAGCCACCGCCGGCCTGCTGACGACCGGCGAGCGACAGCTGCTGGCGACCTGGCTGGCGGCCTTTGCCAGCCCGCCGCCCGATCGATCCGGACGCTCGGGCCAGATCGCCGATGACGGCACCGGCCCGACGGTCTTTCCAGCGGGATTTGACCAACCGGCGGGACCGTCGCGGGAGAACCGCGGGCCCAACCGGCTGCAGACGCTGCTTGAAGAGGCCGCCAATCCGCCGCAACTTCCTCCACCCCGCGTCACCAAGGGGCTCGACCTCGACAGCCTGCTGCCGGAGGCATTTCCACCGCTGCCGCCGGCCGACGCCGAGCAGCCGCCGGAATGACCGCAGCCGCGTTCACAACCGGATCGTCCCCGCCTCGATTCTGCTGAGGAACTCGCGATTCCCCTCAAGCAGATCAGGGTGGCGGGCGAGTTCTTCGAGCCGGAGCCAGAAAATTTCGGCGACCTCCACCGGATCGGGCACCGGCATCGCCGATTCCGCAACCGCGACTGTCCACCAGACCAGGCCGGTTCCCCAGGGGCTGACGCTCTGCCAGATCCGCGCGAGCGGGGTCACCGCCAGTGCGAGTTCCTCCTGGCATTCGCGGACGACGGCCTCGTGCTCGGTCTCGCCAGGCTCAATGTGCCCGCCCGGAAAGCAGACCCGCCCGCCGGCCCGAAGGCTCAGCCCGCGGCGGATCGCCAGAAACCTGTCGCCGCGGCGAATGACCGCAATCGCTCCCCGGCTCCTGATCGGCTGTTGCAGCATCGCCTTTGTCCTCTGGCATCCATGTCCGACCGCCGGCGAAAGGATGCTGTGGGTCCGCCGACGATGACTTCAGCTCGCGACGCGGCGGTCCTTCATTCTGTTATAGCCTGCTAAACTACCGGGACCGGGCCGCCGACTCGTCGACGCGGCCCGACCACTTTCCAGCAAACCATCATTCTTGAAGGACCGCCACCTGATGAACACCGTGCCGACGCCGGGACCGGCCAAACGCCCCACGCCCCCCAACGCCGGCCCACAGCTTTTCGGCAAGCCTTTCGGGGGCCCGGTGGTCATCCTGCTGGTGCTGCTTGGCGTCGCGTTCCTGACGGTCTTTTTCCGGGGGCAGTCCGGGGGACCGTTGCCGATCAGCTACGACCAGTTCATCCGGGAGGTCGAGGCGGACAACGTCGCCAGTGTCGAAATTGTCGGCGATACGATTCGCGGCGTCTTCAAGAAACCGCCTCCGGAGGAACGAATTCCCGGAGCGGAGCAGGCCGACGGCTTCACCGTCGAGGTCTCCCGCTATCTCGTTGGAGATGGGCTCGATACGCTGCTGCTCGACCACGGCGTGCAGACCCGGGTCCGGCAGCCGACCGATGGCACCGGCTTTTTACTGGGGATCTACCTGCTCGTCCCGCTGCTGTTGATGGCGGCTTTTTGGGTGTCGCTACGTCGGGCCCGCGACCCGCTCGGCGGCTCGGGATTTCTCGGCAGCTTCACCAAGTCGCCGGCCAAGCGGTTTTCGGCTGACGACAAGCAGGCCACCTTCGCCGATGTCGCGGGCCTTGAGGGAGTCAAGGAAGACCTCAAGGAAATCGTCGAGTTCCTCAAGGACCCGAAAAAGTTTCAGCGGCTCGGCGGCCGGGTGCCAAAGGGCGTTCTGCTGATGGGCCCGCCCGGCACCGGCAAGACGCTGCTGGCCAGAGCCGTCGCAGGCGAGGCGGGGGTTCCCTTCTTTTCGATCTCGGGCAGCGAATTCATTCAGATGTTTGTCGGGGTCGGCGCCTCCCGGGTTCGCGATCTGTTCAAGACGGCCAAAGATGCGGCGCCGGCGATTCTCTTTATCGATGAGATTGATGCCGTCGGTCGGGTTCGGGGAGCAGGCCTTGGCGGCGGTCACGATGAACGTGAGCAGACGCTCAACCAGATTCTCAGCGAGATGGACGGCTTCAGCCCGACCGAGTCGGTGATCGTGCTGGCGGCCACCAACCGGCCCGAGACGCTCGACCCCGCCCTGCTGCGGCCCGGCCGATTCGACCGCCATGTCACCGTTGACCGGCCGAATCAGAAGGCTCGCATCGCCCTGTTCAAGGTTCACACCAAGCATGTGCCCCTCGCCGCTGACGTCGACCTTGAGCGGCAGGCAGACGGCACGGTCGGCCTGACCGGCGCCGACATTCGCAACCTCGTCAACGAGGCGGCCCTCTGGGCAACCCGCCAAAACAAGGACAAGGTCGATGCCGATGACTTCGACTATGCCCGCGACAAGATTCTGATGGGGCCGAAGCGGGAAGAGGTCCTTGCCGGCCGCGAAAAGAAAATGACCGCCTATCACGAAGCGGGCCATGCCCTGGCCGCCTGGCTGCTGCCCGGCGTCGACAAATTGCACAAGGTGACGATCATCCCTCGCGGCCGGGCGCTCGGCGTCACGCAATTGGTGCCCGAGGAAGACCGGCTCAACATCGGCGAATCAGACCTGGCCAACCGATTGGCCTTCATCCTCGCCGGCCGAGCCGCCGAAAAGCTCGTCTTCGGCGAGTTTTCCGCCGGCGCGGAAAACGATCTGACGCAGGCCACCCGGTTGGCCAGAAAGATGGTCTCCAACTGGGGTATGAGCGAACGGGTCGGCCCGCTGGCCTGCACGACCTCCAATGAACACCCCTTTCTCGGTCGCGACGTTTACGAACAGCGGGACTTCAGCGAACACACCGCCCAGGTCATCGACGAAGAAGTCACCCGCATCCTCGGTGAGGCGGCCGACCGGGCCATGAGCCTGCTCTCCGACAATCGCGACAAACTCGACTCGCTGTCGTCGGAACTCGAGTCGCGGGAGATGCTCGACGACACGGAGGTCGAGCAGGTGATCGGTCCGGCAGTTCCCCGCAGCGCCGAATCTGGCAGCCTCGCTGACGGCTGACCCCGCACTCCGATCTCCGGCATGCCGCCGACAGCCCTCAAAGGATCTTTCGATGCTCTCACACGCTGTCTACTTCACCCTCAGAGAACGCTCGCCCGAGGCCGCTGAACGACTGGTCGCCTCCTGCCGAAGTCATCTCACCGGCCACCCGGGCTGCGTCTCGTTCTCCGTCGGCCGCCTCGCCGACTACGACCGCGAGGTGAACGATCGCGAATTCGATGTCGCCCTCGAAATCATCTTTTCCTCGCACGCGGACCACGACACCTACCAGACCTCGGATCGGCATCAGCAGTTCATCGCCGAAAACGCCGCCAGTTGGGCGGGGGTGCGGGTGTTCGATGCCGATCTGGAAACGCTGGAGCGACGCGAGGTCACCTGAGCAGCTCGCGGACGATGGCCCAGATGCCGTCGGCCGCGGTGGCGGCCGCCCGGCAGACCTCCTCGCCCGCGGTCGCCGCGCCGTCGACCGGCCGGTCGGGCCGGGCGAGGTTGGTGACCACCGAGGCGGCCACCACCCGCATGCCGAAATCCCGAGCTGCCACGGCCTCCGGAACCGTCGACATGCCGACCACATCCGCGCCGAACCGCCGCAGCATCCGGTACTCCGCCCGGGTCTCGTAACAGGGACCGACGACATAGGCATAGACCCCGAGGCGGCACCGCGAACCCGCCCTGCCTGCCGCCCTTGCCGCCGCGGCGGTGAGCTGCTGGTCGTAGACAACACCCGATTGGCGGCCGGGAGCCAGACCGGCTGAACAGCCCGCCCGGGCCAGGTCGAGATGGTCCTCAGCCAGCACGAGTTCGCCGACATCGAGTCCGGTGGCCACTCCGCCAGCGGCATTGGTCAGCAGCAGCCGGTCGACGCCCGCCGCCGCCAGCAGGTTCACGCCGCGGGCCAAGGCCTCCTTCGGCTGCCCTTCGTAGCGATGGACCCGGCCCTGCAGCATGAGGACGCAGCGGCCGTCGGCCCGGCCCCAGGCGACGCAGCCGGCATGCCCAAGGGCCGTCGCCCGCGGCAGCCAACCGAGATCTGCCGCCGGCAAAATCCGTTCTCCCTCGAGCCGCTCGATCAGCCCGCCGAGCCCGGTTCCCAGGATCACTCCGAGTCTGGGACGGGCGTCGCAGAAACCGCTCCGGCCGAGGCCCGCGGCCAGAAGCCGGCCGGCGGCCTCACGGGCGGCTGGCGGCACCGCCGGCAGGCCCGAAGATGCCGCAGGCGGTTGATCGCTGTTGTCCAACTCGTCTGGCATGGGTTCGTGAGCCTACCGCGTCTGCACGCGGCTGCGAACCACCACCCTTTGCGGGCCTCCGGCGAAGAGCTTATTCTCGCACCCACGCGGCGGCACCGGCCATCGACCGGCCGGCCTGACCGCGACAGTCAGCAGACGCCAGAAGGATGTTTCATGCAGACCCGCGCCGAACGTTTTGCCGGCCTCTCCGTCGCCATCGTCACGCCGTTTCGCGACGGTGCTGTCGACGTGCCGCGGCTGCGCGAGCAGATCGACTTTCAGGTCAGCTCGGGCGTGACGGCAATCTGCCCGGTCGGCACGACTGGTGAGTCTCCAACGCTCTCGCATGCCGAACACGAGCGGGTGATCGCCGAGAGCATTCAGGCGGCTGGCGGAAAAATTCTGGTGATGCCGGGCACCGGCAGCAATTCGACGGCGGAGGCGATCCGGCTGACGAAATATGCCGAAACCGCCGGTGCCGACGCGGCGCTGGTGGTCGGCCCCTATTACAATCGCCCGACGCAACAAGGCCTGTACGAGCACTTCCGGGCGCTGGCCGAGGCGGTTGCGATCCCGATTTGCATCTACAACATTCCCGGCCGCACCGGCCGCAATATCGAGCCCGAGACGATTCTCAGGCTCGCCGAACTCCCGGGCATCGCGATGGTCAAGGAGGCGACCGGGTCGATCGACCAGGCGTCGCAGGTGCTCGCCGCCACCGATCTGACCGTTTTGTCGGGGGACGACAGCATGACGCTGCCGCTGCTGGCCGTCGGCGGCCGGGGCGTTGTTTCTGTGGTCGGCAATCTCGTGCCGGCCGACATGAAGGCCCTTGTCGCCGCCTTTGACGCGGGCGACCTCGGCGAGGCCCAGCGGCTCCACGCCAAGCTGTTCAATCTCGGTCGCGAGCTGCTCGGCCTGGCCAGCAACCCGATCCCGATCAAGGCGGCCTTGAAGATGGTCGGCCGCGACACGGGTGAGGTGCGGCTGCCGCTGGTGCCCCTCGAGGCGGCGGCGGCGGACCGGCTGCGAACGCTGCTGGCCGACTATGGACTGCCGGTCGGCTAACCGGCAGCGGCGGGTTCGTCGCTGACATCGCGAAGGACGGCGCCGGTATTGTCGAAACTGG
>CAZIQV010000016.1:13496-15772 GCA_964541275.1 uncultured Chitinophagaceae bacterium
GCGGCGGGTTCGTCGCTGACATCGCGAAGGACGGCGCCGGTATTGTCGAAACTGGCAATGCTCATCTCATGCTGTCCTGGCAGACCGGCCGCTTCGGCCGCCGCCACCAGTGAATCGGCCACCAGCTGCGATTCGCAGACAGCGACCACCGCCGGCCCCCAGCTGCTCTGGGCGTATCCCCGAACCCCCTGCAGGTCGAGCCATTCAAACAGCATTGCAGTCGTTTCGGCATAGGGCAGCCGCGACGAAGCCCGCTCGAATGGTTTGCCGGCGAGCTTGCCGTAGGCCGTGATGGCGGCTGCAAAATCGGTGAACCTCGCGGCGATGGCCGCCGGCAGAATCTCCATGACTGCCAGTCGGGTCAGTTCCGCCGTCAGTTCCAGCGGAACCCGTTCGAGGCCGGCAAAGGCGGTCCGCTCGGCATCGCCGTGCAACCCCTCGGCTTCCCGCCGCACAAACAGCACCGCCCGCCAGGCTTCCGGCAGCGGCGCCCGCGACACCAACGGGGCAATCGCCTCCCCCTGGATTTTGCCCGCTTCAAGGATCAGGCCTCCGGCTCCAAAGCCGTAGACGCCGACACTCGACCGCAGGCCGCGGCCGGCCGCCTGCGCCAACGCCGCAGCATCCTTGGCCGTGTAGGTCTGTTCGGATTGGCCCGAGCCCTCGACGTAAAGCCGTTGCATGCCCGCGGCAATCGCCAGGGCCAGCTGGGTTCCGGTGCCCAGGCCGATGTGCTGCCGGGGAATCTCCAGAACCTCGATCTCACAGCCCGAGTGCTCGTCGAGCCCCCAGGCGGCGGCGCACCGCTGCGCGACGCCGATCGCCCGCTCACCGACGTGGCTGACGGCGGAAAAGCGCGTGGCCCGCCGGAGTCGGACCCGCACACCGCAGCCGGCGATCATCGCCCCGAGCCCGCCGAACGACCGGCCATACGGCTGGCCGAACGAGAGCATGCCGAAGTGGAGACGGCCCGGCGTGGTGACCTCGTAGACCTGTTTGGAGTGCGGGGCGGTGGAATCGGTCGGCGTTACGGATTGGATCATGTCCAAAAATAGACCGTTCCCGCAGCCTGGGGGCAAGCGACGGCCATCACCGACCGAAAAACCGCGTTGACGCAGTCACCGCCGCCGGCGATCGCCCGGGGGAAGCCGGGCTACTTCAGCGAGATCGTCCGGGCGAGCGGCCGCAGAATCTGCTCAACCACGCAGTTGTCGATCACGTCCCGCGCAAGCCCCGCGAGGCGGTCGATCGCGGCGACGTAACTGACGCCCTGGTCGAGACTGCCGTACTGCCGGGCGGTGACGTAGACGCTCAGTTGCTCCTCAACAAATTCCCCGGTTCGCACCTGAAAGGCGTTGGTGCGGGTCTCCGTGCTGACCCGCACCTGCGTCCGGCAGTCTTCGTCAATCGCAATCGTCAACGACGGCTCGTAGTTGATCACCCGGCTGCCGGGGATATCGCCGACGCCCTCGAAGGCCGGTCCGGGACCGAGCGCCTCGGCGAGCAGTTCGTTGTGATTGCCCCGAAAAGCAAAGTCGAAGCCGAAGAGCACATCGAGCGCCTCGCAGTCGAGCGGACTGACCGAGAGCAGTGGCGGCGCCAGGTCGAGTAGCAGCCGGTGCTGCTCAAGTGCCTCTTCGAGGGTTCCCGGGTTGACCTGGCCGGAGCAGAGCCGTCGCGATTCAACCGCAACCCAGCGGTAGCGGCCCTGCTCCTTGTCTTCTTCCAACACGAAGTCCCGCCGGTCTCGCGCGTGGAACTTTCGCATCGAGGGATATTTTTTTTGGATGCACTCGAAAAAGTGCAGGATTGTCTCCCGCTGCCCGGGCAGTTCCATCTCCGTGGCCAGGTTGACATTGACGTACATGTCATCGGCCAGCGAAGCGTAGGGCGTCATTGCTGAATTCTCCGGGACAATCGCACAAGAGACGCTGCTCCAGCCTCCGCCTCACGCTTTTCCGAGTATACGAAGCCGCTCGGCGGGGTGTCAAAAATCGGCCCCTCTGCTGCTCGCCCAGGCGACGCGCACGTCGACCGCCGAGCCGGGCAATCGAATGAGCACCAGACGACTCTCCGCCGTGCCGCCCGTTTTGATGCCGCGGCTCGACCCGTCCCGGCGAGGAAGCACCCCGGCCTTGAAGCCCGAAGCCCAGGCAAAGGGAAACCGCGTTGTTGAAAGCCGGACAGACATTCCCTCGGCGTTTTTGGGTGTTGCCCAAGTGGACTAGGTTCTGTCTGAAAAGGCTACCGTTGGCCCGAGAGCGAGCTGCTTTGGC
>CAZIQV010000017.1:0-15450 GCA_964541275.1 uncultured Chitinophagaceae bacterium
TCGTGACAAAATCGCCCAGGTGGGCCGGCCGGCCATCGCAGGCGACCGGGAAGCGGCTGATCTCGGCGGCGGTGGCAGCCCCGAGGCGGTCGGGCAGCACACCAGAGAAATCGAGGCTGCCGAAGGGTGGCGGGCCTGGTGTCCAATCGCGGATCGAAAGCTCAAGCGGCATAGTCGGGCATGGGGCTTGGGGACTGCCCCAGTATGCCCTGCCGCCGGACGGCGACCCAGCCAGCGGGCAAAACGCCCGCCGGCTGGGCCGCTCACCGGATTGGCGAATCGGTCAGCTGCCGGTCGTGACCGGCACCTTCCGCGAGGTGCTCGCGGGCGACTTCGTCAGTTCGACCGTCAGCACCCCCTTGTCGTAGCGGGCCGTGACCTGACTCGGGTCAACCGCCTCGGGCAGCGGAATCGCCCGGCTGAAGCTGCCGGCATGGCTTTCACAATGGGTCCAGCCGTTGCCCGACGACTCGCGCTCCGACTTTTTCTCGCCGGTGATCACCAGCCGGTCCTCTGACACGCTGACGTCGACGTCGTCCGGGTCGATCCCGGGCAACTCGGCGCGAATCCGGATCGTCTTGTCCGTCTCGGCCATGTCGATCGCCGGCAGCCAGCGGCCCGGACCGTCCGCCCCGAGCCACCCCGCGGGCGACGCCGAGCGGTCGAAGAAGCCTTCGAACAACCGATTCATCTCGTTGCGGAAATCGGTCAGCGACGGAAGGTTGGCAGGCTCCATGCCCAGGGACCGCTTGGTGCGAAAGGGAATCAAACTCATTGGTCTGCTCCTTGGGGTTCTCGCAGGGAAGGGAAAGGGACACGCAACACAACACTCACCCGGGGCGGCCTCCCGCCGGCGACCGCAGCGAGCCGCCGCCCGCTGCCGCCTCAAGCGGCGACCCGCAGGCCTCGGCGGCCGCCGCGGCTCGACGGACCGCACCTGTCCGTCAGCCGGTGGACACCGGAATCGTTCGGGACCGCACCGCCGCCTGGCGGGGCACCCGAACTGTCAGCACACCGCTGCGGTAGTCCGCCGCAATCTCACTGGCATCGAAGCCGTCGCCGAGTTGGAACGAGCGGCGGTAGTCGCCGACGCCATACTCCTGCCGCACCGGATTGCCCGGATGGCTGCGGGCGGGCACCGGAGCGGAAATTGTCAGGACCCCATCGTCGAAACTGACTTCGATCTGATCGGCCGCTGAGCCCGGCATGTCGGCGGCGAGGACAAGCTCGCCACCGTTGTCGACGATGTCGACATTCGGCCGATAGGTCAGACCCTGCGGTTCGTCGGCGGGCGGCTTGGGGGTGAGATTGGCCTGAGGGGAAGCAATCATGATTCGGTTCTCCGTTGTTGTTGTTGTTGTTGGTTTCGAACGCGAGACTCGGCGACCATCTGGCCGCCAGCGGCTGCGGTCAGGCAGTTGACACGGCGATGCGATGCGGCCGGCAGGCGGGGGCCTTGGGGCAGGTGACGGTCAGCACCCCATTGCTGAGCTTGGCCTCGACCTGCTCCGGATCGACCGCCGTCGGCAGCGTCAGCCGCCGTTCAAAGCTGCCGACCCCCCGCTCGCGACGATGCCAGGTCGGCCGCGCGGGTCGTTTCTCAGCTGTTTCCGCTGCCGGCCCAGCTTCGGCCTCACCGCGGCGACCTTTCAGGGTCAATCCGTCGTCGACCGCGGTGATCTCAAGCTCAGCCGGATCAAGCCCAGGCAACTCCGCCTCCAGCAGAATCGCCTCATCGGTCTCGAAGATGTTCACCGCGGGGAACGGCTCCGTCGATGCCTGCCGCGTCCAGCCGTGCAGCGGCGGCGCGGTGGTAAGCGACGTCCAGAGTCGATCCATCTCCTCGCGGAGATCCTCTAGTGGGTGTGGGTACCCGACGCGAAGCATTTGCATGATGGTTCTCCAGGAAACGTGAAACAGGCCGAGCCGACCGCTGCCGTCCCTGGGGCTGCCGAATCATTCGCAGCAGCGGAGCCGGAGACAAGCGAGGAGCCGTTCAAGCTCGGTAAGCCATTGGCTGAACGTTCCCTGCAAACCGATTGAACAAGGGGCGTTCAGCCGATTCATCCCGACGGCAAGAGCTGCAAAGCGTGTGCCAAAAAATTTCCTGCTCAGACTGCGCGTTGCCTGAGCCCGGAAATTCTGCTGCACACTCGCGTTCTCCCGAGAAATTGCTCGCGTGCGCGGCTGCGCCGGCCGACGGTTCTTGGCTGCGGTCCGGCAGACTCTGTCGGTCGAATGAGTCGCAGGGCTGTCAGCCTGGCAGAACTGGTCGCACAGCGGTCAAAACGGCGGTTTTCGTGTTGTTTGCCCGAGCCGGTTACCTATACTTTGCCTCGCCCGAAAGTGGCATGTGTGACCGCAGACAGCGGGAACGCAACGCCGCGAGCACGATCGCCGACAGCCGGTTGGCCGCGCCGATGCCTTGGGACGTGGGACGCCATGCGATTCACACTGCTTGACCGAATCACCAACATCGACCCCGGCAAAAGTATTGAGGCCACGAAGGCGGTCTCGCTTGCGGAAGAGTATCTCGGTGACCACTTTCCGAGGTTTCCGGTGCTGCCCGGCGTCTTCATGCTCGAAGCAATGACCCAGGCTGCGGCCTGGACAATCCGACTCGGTGAAGATTTCGCCCACAGCATCGTGGTGCTGAGAACCGCGAGAAATGTGAAGTACGGCGATTTCGTCGAACCCGGCCGGGTGCTGACCGTGCGAGCAGAGGTGGTGTCTCAGGATGCGAACCGCACCAAAATCAAGGCCAGCGGCATGGTCGGTGACCGGACCAGTCTGACGGCCAGGCTCGAACTGGAGCGGTACAACCTCGCCGACCGCCGCCCCCACGGCGACGCGATCGATGCCCGGGTGCGGGCGGAGTTGCGACGGTTGTGGGCGGTGCTCAATCCTCCCCGCCGGGCCGATGCCCAGCCCCGCCGAACGGTCTACAGCCTGTCGGCGGCCGCAGCTGCCGCCGCCCGGCCGACCGCGGTCTGACGAGGCCGGTGCCGCGGAACGTAGCGGATGCACCGCCGCGGGGGGCCTCGAAATGCCGATTTCGGCTTTGCACGACAGACTGCCGACATTACAACCTACGCTGTCCGTGCAGGTTTCCCCAGACCCTTGAGGTGTGATGTCGATGCCGTCTCGCGATGAAATTTATGAGAAAGTCAAGGCCGCACTCGTCGACGCGCTGGGTGTCGACGATGACGAGGTGACCCCCGAGGCCACTATGGTGGGCGATCTGGGAGCGGAGTCGATCGATTTCCTCGACATCGTCTTCCGGCTTGAAAAGGCCTTCGGCATCAAGATTCCCCGAAGCGAACTCTTTCCCGAGGATGTCCTCTCGAGCACAGACTTCGTCGTCAACGGCAAGCTCAACGAAGCCGGGCTGGCCGCGCTCAAGGAGCGAATGCCCTTCGTCGACCTGACGAAATTCGAGGCCAACCCCAGCGTTCAGAACTTTCCGAACATCCTCACGGTTGAGGACATGGTTCGCTACGTCGCCAGCAAGGTCGACGGCTAGGCCGTTGGCTGCGGGGCGATGGCGGTGATCGGGGGAGCACCGGTCACCCGCAGCCCGCAGCCGCCGGGAGGGCAGTCGCAGGGAAGGGAGTTCGGCAACCGCCATGCGTTGGTTCTGGATCGATCGGTTCACTGAGTTTGTCCGTGGCCAGCAGGCCACCGCAGTGAAGAACGTCTCGCTGGCCGAGGAGCATCTTCACGACCACTTCCCCGGCGCCGCCCTGATGCCGAACTCGCTGGTGGTTGAGGGCATGGCCCAGACCGCCGGGCTGCTGGTGGCCGAGGCTCTCGAATTCAACCGCCGTGTTGTGCTGGCCAAGGTTGCCAAGGCCGAGTTCCACTACGACGCCGTCCCGGGCGACACCCTGACGTTCCGGGCGACCGTACTCGAACTCAAGCCGACCGGCTCGCTGGCCCGCGTCTGCAGTGTCGTCGTCGCCGCCGACGGCAGCGAACAGCCGCAGGGCGAGGCGGAACTGTTTTTTGCCCATCTCGAGCCCGGCGAGGGGGTTCCAAAGCTGTTCGAGCCGGATGAGCTTTTGAAGTGGCTTGACCACATGCACATTTACGACGTCGGCCGGGACGAGACGGGCAAACCGCTGGTCCGTCCCGACTGGTAGGCTGCTTGCCGGCGGTCGGTTATGGTGACAGCCGCGCCGCTGAGGTTGCGGCGGAAGCCGTCTGCAGAAAAGGGAGCCGCAATGGTGGCCGGTCGTCGTCGGGTTGTGATCACGGGCATGGGGTGCGTGACGCCGCTGGGCGTCACGATTGAGGAACTCTGGACCAATCTTCGCGAGGGGCGGTCGGGCGTCGGGCCGACCACCGTCTTTGATGCCTCGCGGTTTCCCACCCGGATTGCCGCCGAGGTCAAGAACTGGTCTGTGGCCGACGAGGGCCAGCCCGAGGATCGGTGGAAGTTCTGCGGCCGGCACACCACCTTCGCCGCCGGCGCAGCCCTTCAGGCGATGCGGCATGCCGGCCTCGAACAGGGATTGCCTGAAGCCGCCGACCGGCTCGGCATCTACCTCGGCAGCGGCGAGGGGCAGCAGGATTTTGAGTCCTTCACCCGAATGATGATGGCCTCGATCGACAGTGACTCGCTTAACGTGGCGACCTTCACGAGGCTCGGACTCGAAACACTCCACCCGCTGACGGAGGTTGAGCAGGAGCCGAACATGCCCGCCGGGCATCTGGCGGCTCTCTTTGACGCCCAGGGGCCGAATCTCAACTGCCTCACCGCCTGCGCCGCCTCCAGCCAGGCGATTGGCGAGGCGACGGAACTCGTCCGGCGTGGCGACGCCGATCTGATGCTTTCCGGCGGCACCCACAGCATGATCCATCCGTTTGGCGTCACCGGTTTCAATCTGCTGACCGCGCTGTCGACCCGCAACGACGAGCCGACCCGGGCAAGCCGGCCGTTTGACAATGAGCGGGACGGATTCGTGCTTGGCGAAGGTGCGGCGATGGTCGTGCTTGAAGAACTCGGGCATGCCCAGGCTCGGGGAGCGACGATTTACGGTGAGGTGCTCGGCTATGGCTCGACTGCGGATGCCTTTCGCATCACCGACACCCACCCCGAGGGCCGCGGGGCGACCAGTTGCATTCGGATGGCCCTCGACGATGCCGGGCTCGGTGTTGACGACATCGACTACATCAACGCCCACGGCACCAGCACGAGTGTCAACGACCGGGTCGAGTCGCTGGCAATCAAAAAGGTGTTTGGTGAGCGGGCCCGCACGATCCCGGTCTCCAGCACCAAGAGCATGATGGGCCATCTGATCGCAGCTGCCGGGGCGACTGAAGCGATCGTGTCGCTGCTGGCGATTCGGGACGGGGTCCTCCCGCCGACGATCAACTACGAAAACCCCGACCCTGACTGTGATCTTGACTACATCCCCAACACCGCCCGCGAGGCGACCTGCCGGCGGGTGCTCTCCAACAGTTTCGGTTTCGGTGGCCAGAACATTTCGCTGATCCTCGGCCGATTCACCGACGCCTGACCCATTCTGGTGTTGCCGCCGGCAAAGCAAATGCTTCGAAGCCCGAAGCGCAAGCTGAGGGAAATCGCGTTGTCGAGCCGACAGCGGCATTCCCTCGGCTCGCGGCTCGGGTTTTCAGTGCAGCCAGTCAACGCAAAACCGGCAGGGTTCTCTCAACCACTCGAACCGATTCGACCGATACCAAAGATGGTGGTCGCGACTGCGGCCGCAGGTGGCGGCATCCGGTGTGCCGCTGACGACCGGCCAGATGGCCGAAACCGCCCAGGATACCGACACCCCATGAGACATCTTTCCGCCTGTCTGCTCGCCGCTGCGGTGCTGGGAACGGCCAGCGGCTGCTCAATCATCGACCGGCTTTTTCTGCTCAACGCCGACGGCCCCTACTCGCAATCGCATCCGGGGCCCTGTCCCGCCGGCTGTGAGAGCGGCTGTGAGCAGTGCCTCGAGGCCCCTTGCGGCGACTGCCAAAGCGGGGTCTGCCCAACGGGGTGCGAGGACGGCCGCTGCGGGCTCGGTCAGTGCCGGACCGCCGGCTGCAATGACTGCGCCGACGGCCGCTGCCGCCAGCGTCGCGTTGGCCGCTACGGCGGCCTTGGCAAGCATCACCTGACCCCGGAAGAAAATGCCGAACTCTGCGGCTCAGACTACGGTGCCACCTGCCCCCCGGGACCGCCGAGCGGTGCGGTCGCGTATCCCTACTACACCACCCGAGGTCCGCGAGATTTCCTAGCGAAGTGCCCGCCGTCAATCGGCCCCTGACGGGAAAAATCGCCGCAGCGTCACGTGGCTCGGCGGCTTGGTCAGCAATGAGACGACCGTGACCGCCAGGGTCGAGATGCCGATCATTGCGGCGACGGGCATTAACTGCCAGGCTCCATCAGCATCGAATGCCGTCGGCACTGGAATGTCGACCGTGAAGTTGGGGCGGCCGGCAAAGTCAGAGGCGGTGAACAGCCAGAGCCAACTGCCGGCGGCCGCCAGCACGCAGGCGTAGGCTCCCGCCTTGGTGAGTCGCGGCCAATAGAGTGCGGCGAGGATCAGGGGGAAGAGGCTGGAAAATCCGCTGAAACACCAGACTCCGAGGGTGAAGACCCGCCGCGGCTCGAGGAGGCTGAGGCCGTAGGTCACCGCGACGATCGCGATGATGAACAGCCGGGCGACCAGCAGTTCCTGGCGGTCCGAGAGCCGGTTGCGGCCGCGCAAGGGTTGGACGATATCCTCGGTGAACATCGTGCCGAGACAGAGGAACTGGCTGTCGAGCGACGACATGATTGCCGCCAGAATGCCGGCGGTCAGAAAACCGCCGAGCACCGGGCCGGCGAGTTTTTTCACCAGAAACGGCAGCACGGCGTTGGGGTTGGCGGCGACGGGGGGCGGAATCGTGATCAGGTCGCTGGTGGCCCAGGCACCGATGAGGACGCAGGGAACCCAGACGATCGCGATGAACAAGGGGTGGGCGACGACCGGCAGTTTGAAGGTTGCGGCACTACGGGCAGTCAGCCAGTGCTGAAAGAGGTGGGGGAACATGCCGACGCTGAGCGGCACAAACATGTAGGTCAGGAACTGCTCCGGCGGAAGGTGCATCCGGGTCAGCTTTTCCCGGGGGATCGCCGCACTGGCGGCCTGAAGGCTGGCCCAGAAGGTCTCCTGGCCCCCGAGCCGCCAGGCGATCACCACGAAGGTGACGACCCCCAGCACCATAAAGACGAGCGTCTGGAAGGTGTTGGCCCAGGCGGTCCCCCGCATTCCGCCGAGGAAAACGTAGATCAGCACGATGCCGCAGATCGCCAGCGATGCCAGGGGCTTCGGAACCCCGCCTTGCGATCCGTAGAGAAAACTCGGGGGGGCGGCGGGAGCCTTCGGGTTGCTGCCTCGCTCAAGAAATGCCGGGAAGGTTCCCTCGGCAAAGGTGCCGCCGACCACCTTGCCCTGCTCGATCCGCCCGGCCGTTACCTTGTTGATCACGGTGCCGGAGGCCATCACGCCGATAAGCAGATAGGGAATCACCAGCCCGACGAGCACGGGAAAGAGCAGCAGCCCGATCCAGCGGCTCTCAAGCCGATCGCGGAAGAACTGGATCTGCGTTCTGTAGCCGTGGGCCTTGCCCAGTTTCCAAACCTTGACGCCGAGCAGGAAGAAGCAGAGCGAGTGGATGATGCCGCTGGAACTGGCGAGCATCCCGTAGACCCCAACGCCCTCCTTGAACGACTCACCGGTCGAGCCGACGAGGGCAAAGGCGGTCATCGTCGTGCCGAAAATCGACATCAACAGCAGGAACGGACCGATCGAATGGCTGGCGAGCATGTAGTCCTGGCTGGTGCCCCGAAACAGCCGGCTGGCTCCGATGCCCAGCAGCAGCAGCAGCCCGAGGTACCCGCAGATGATCAGCAGTTGGGTCATGGCTGCTCCTCGGCCGCTGCCGGTGTCTGAGTCTCATCGAGCGGCCAGCAGAAGAGCGTGGCGAGGTACCAGGTGCCGGCGGCGGCCACCGAAATGCCGGCATGGTAGGCGAGGGTGATCGGCAGGAAGCCGAACACCAGCCGGTCATCGTCCCAGAACCAGACGTCCTGATGGGCGATGACGAGCAGGACGACGAGTGCCCAGACGACGCGGGCTGGTTTCACAGGAGTGGTCCCGGTGGAAATCGGTCGGTGTTTCGGCTTCCGGGACTGGCGGCCGGTTCGCGATTCGCGATCCGCCGCGAGGCAGCCCGAAAACTCCGCAGTGCTGGTGGAGTGTGATTCCCCCGGACGACGTCGCCGTGGGGAATTCCTCCGCCAGGCCGCAGTTGTACTGCGGCTCGGCGGCTGGAACCAGTGATGTCACCGCCGCCGCCGCCGTTACTCGGTGACGATCGTCCGCGGGGCGCGGGGCGTGTCATCGGGCAGCGTGGGCACCGTGGCAATCACGTAGAGGCCGATGCCGACAGCCCCGAGGGCCACATACCTCAGCCACCAGGGCAGGCTGCTCAGCAGCAGGCTGCAGAGGACAACCGCCACCACCAGGCCGATGGTCCGATATTTCACCGTTCGCCGAATGCCCCGATATTCCTGCCAATCGTCGAGGGTCGGTCCGAACCATCGCGAGCGGTGCAGCCAGGCATGGATTCGGGGTGAGCCTCGGTAGAAGCACCAGCTGGCCAGCAGCAGAAACGGCGTCGTCGGCAGCAGCGGCAGCACTGCCCCAAGCACGGCGAAGCCGACGCAGATCCAGCCGCCGGTGACGTACAGCAGGCTTTTCAAGGGGTCGGTGCTCGGCTGCAGGTTCATGCTGGTTCTTCCGGCGGTCCTGCTGACGCGAACCGGTCACCGGGGATTTTAGCATGCTCGCCGATCCCGTATGCTTTCGCCAGCGACGTCCATTCCCACCCCGCCGACGGAGATTTCCCGATGCCCCTCGTTCCCCTGCGGATCCTCCTCGATCATGCCGCCGAGAACAACTACGGCCTCGCCGCCTTCAACGTCAACAACATGGAGCAGATTCAGGCGATCATGGAGGCGGCGAAGGAGACCGACTCTCCGGTCATCGTCCAGGCCTCGCGGGGGGCGCGAGCCTACAGCCAGGACAATTACCTCCGCCACCTGATGCTTGCCGCCGCCGAACTCTATCCCGGTATCCCCGTGGCGATGCATCAGGACCATGGAAACTCCCCGGCCACCTGCGCCAGTGCCATCGACAACGGCTTCACCAGCGTGATGATGGACGGGTCGCTCAAAGAAGACGGCAAGACGCCAGCTGACTTTGACTACAACGTGCAAGTGACCGCCGAGGTGGTGAAACAGGCCCATGCCCGCGGGGTCTCGGTGGAGGGGGAATTGGGCTGTCTGGGCTCGCTCGAAAGCGGCCAGGGGGAGGCGGAGGACGGCCACGGTGCCGAAGGCGTTCTGTCGCACGACCAGCTGCTGACCGATCCAGACGAAGCGGCCCGGTTTGTCGAGGCGACCGGGGTCGATGCCCTCGCCGTGGCGATCGGTACCAGCCACGGGGCCTACAAATTCAGCCGCAAGCCTGACGGCGACGTGCTGGCGATGAAGCGGATCGAGGAGATTCACGCCAAACTGCCCAACTGCCACCTGGTGATGCACGGCTCGTCGAGCGTGCCGCAGGAACTCCAGGACATCATCAACAAGTACGGCGGGAAGATGCCGCAGACCTACGGCGTGCCGGTCGAGGAGATCCAGCGGGGCATCAAGCACGGCGTCCGCAAGATCAACGTCGACACCGACTGCCGGATGGCGATCACCGGGGCGATCCGCAAGGTGCTCTGGGAGACGCCGGAAAAATTCGACCCCCGCGACTACCTCAAGCCAGCCCGGGCGGCGATGCAAAAGGTCTGTGCCGAGCGGATGGTGCAGTTCGGCCAGGCGGGCAACGCCGGCAAGGTGAAGCCGGTTTCCCTCGAGGAAATGGCCAAGCAATACGGCTGAAATGGCCGTTGTGCCCGGCCGCCCAGCCGCCCTATAGTCCCGGTCCCGTCTCCTGGCGGGGTTCGCGGAGAGGAGGGCGACGGTGACCGAACTCAACGATGCGGTCGTGATCGAACGCGGCCGGCAGGTGCTGCGGGCTGAGGGCGAGGCGATTCTTGCCGCGGCTGCGGGGCTCGAACTGTCGTTTTGCAGGGCTGTGCAGCTCCTGCTGCGGTGTTCCGGCAGCGTCGTTGTCACCGGAATGGGCAAGGCTGGGCTCGTCGGCCGGAAGCTGTCGGCGACGCTCGCTTCGACCGGATCGCCGAGCCATTTCCTCCATCCGGCTGAGGCGATGCACGGCGATCTCGGCGTTCTCCGGCGGGACGACCTCGTGCTGGCCATTTCGCAGTCGGGCGAAACGGCCGAACTGACCCAGATCCTGCCGCACATCGAAGCCCGGGGAATCCCCCTGCTCGCCCTCACCGGCCGGGCCGACAGCACCCTGGGCCGGGCAGCCGATATGGTGATTGCCACCGGCAGGCTTGCCGAAGCCGATCCGCTCGGCGTGGCGCCGAGCACCAGTACCGCGGTGATGCTCGCCCTCGGTGACAGCCTCGCGCTGGTCGCCAGCAGCCTGCGGGGCTTTTGCCATGCCGACTTCGCGGCCCGTCACCCCGGAGGCAGCCTCGGGTTGCGGCTGTTGCGGGTGGAGCAGGCAATGCAACCGCTGGCCCGCTGCCGGACCGCCGCTGCCACTGAAACGGTGCGGGAAGTCTTTGCCCGGCCGCTGCCCAGTCGCAGGACCGGTGCGGTGATGATCATCGCCGGCGACGGACGGCTGGCCGGCATCTTTACCGACAGCGACCTGGCCCGGCTGTTTGAACGCCGTCATGACGCGGCTCTCGACAGGCCGATCAGCGAGGTGATGACCGGGCAGCCGGCCGCCGCCCTCCTCGGCAGCCGGCTCGAGGAGGCGATCGGCCTGCTCGAAAGCCGCCGGCTCAGTGAACTGCCGGTCGTCGATGCGGCGGGTCGGCCCCACGGCCTGCTCGACATCGTCGATCTCGTCGGGGTCGGCACCGCGGCAGCCGAACCGAGGCCGGCGGAATCCTCGGCTTCCCGGAGCACGGCGGCCTGAGCCGGCCGGTTCCCGTCGCGAGCGTTTCCCGCCGGAGGTGTCGATGACCAGCGGCCCGCATCTGTCGCCCGATGGCAGCCCCTCGCCGGCCCGATCGCCTGCTGCGATCCGGTTGCTGCTGCTCGACTGCGACGGCGTCCTCACCGACGGCGGTGTCACCTGGACGGAGGATGGCGTCGAGCAGAAGACCTTCAACATTCGCGACGGGCTCGGCATCAGACTCTGGCAGCGGGCCGGGGGCCGGGTCGGCATCGTCACCGGCCGCAGCAGCCGCGTGGTCGACTGGCGGGCCCGGGAACTCGGCATCGACTTCATCCGCCAAGGAGTCGGCGACAAGCTGGCTGTCGTCGCCGAGTTGCTGGCCAGCTGCAACCTCGACTGGTCGGCGGCAGCCTATGTCGGAGACGATCTTCCCGACCTGCCGGTTGTTCGGCGGGTCGGGCTGGGTGTTGCCGTCGCCGATGCCTGCCCGGAGCTCCGGCAGGCGGCCGCGGTCGTCACGACCCTGCCGGGGGGACGGGGCGCGGTGCGGGAACTTGTTGAACTGCTGCTGCGGGCCCGCGGCGTCTGGGAAGAGCTTCTCGCCAGCTACCAAGGTGACGGAATCGCCTGATGGATCAGCGACTCGGACGAACCGTGCGGGTGTTCCTCGTGGTGCTGGCTGCGGCCGGGCTCTACCGGCTGGCGATCGTGCCCTGGGTTGAGCCCCGTTATCGCGAGTCGGTCAGGGTCGCCGAACTGACGCCGGAGCAGGCGGCTGCGATCCGGGCCCGCGCTGACCGGCGGCTCGACGCGGTGCGGGAACTCTTTCCCCCGGGCTCGTGGGAGCTCGACCAGCCGATCATTCTCGAAAGCCGCGGCATGCGGCTGATGTTCAAGCAGTATCACTCGCTGCCCGACGGCCGGGTCAACCTTGTGCCCTGCACGTTGGTGGTGCTTCCCGGCGACCAGCGACAGCCGGCGGACCGGCCGGGCCGAACGCTGGTCATGCGGGCACCCCGCGGCGCGGTCCTTGAGTTTGCCGAGCCGCTCGATCTGCGGGCCGGGCGGCTGTCACGGCTCGTGGGCGGCAGCCTCCGAGGACAGGTGACCGTGCGGGGCACGCCGACGGCCGCCGGGGCGGGCGATGATCTTGAGGTGGTCACCCGCGACCTGGAACTCGACGAATACGAGATTCGCACCAACGAACGGGTCGAGTTCCGCTACGGCCGGTCGGTCGGCCGCGGCCGGGGGTTGGTGGCCAGACTGCTGCCGCAGCAGAGCGGGTCGGGTCAGGGGCCGAACATTGGCGGTGTCGATACGGTGCGCCTGGAGCGGGAGGTTGAACTGCGGCTCGAGGGGATGGCGACCGGCTTGCTGCCCGCTCCCGACCCCGTCGCCGGGCCGGCGGTCGACCTGCCGGTCCACGTCACCTGTGACGGCAGCCTCACTACCAACCTCTCGGCGAACGTCATCACGCTCGAAGATGCCGTTGAGGTCCGGCGGGGTGAACTGGCGACGGGGGGCGACCAGCTCAGCTGCGACGTTCTCGCGATTGTCCTCGGCGAGCCGGCTGGAGTTGGGGCTGCCGCCCAAAGCGGCCTGCAGGTGGTCGAGATTCAGGCGAGCGGAGGCCCGGCGATCGTTCGCAGCGGCGCCCGTCAGGTCGAGGTGCGGACCGGCCGGCTCGGCTACGAGGTGCAGTCTCGGCGGATTCGGCTCGACGGCGATGACCCGGTTTCGGTCACCTCGGTGGGCTTTGAGTTGCAGGCCGCAGCGCTCGATTACACCCCCGGCCGGGATGGCGCCCTCGGCGACCTGTTGGCCGCCGGTCCAGGCTGGCTACGGGCGGTCGGCGAGCAGCCCCCCGCGATCGAAACCAGCTGGCAGAAAAGCCTGCAGGTGCAGCCGGACGCCCCGGGACATGTCGCGTCGTTGTCGGGGCAGGCCGAAGTGGCGGTCGATCTGCAGGGGCGTCTGACCGGGGCCGAGATGCACCTCTGGTTCACCCAAGCCGCCGGTCCGCCGGCAGCCGGTGCCGACGGCGGGCTGCCCGGTCTCTCCACCCTGCAGCCGCAGCGACTGCTTGTCCGGGGCGTCGTTGAAGTCGACGTCGCCGAGGTGGCTGCCCGCACCGACCGCATGGAGCTCTGGTTTAAGCAGCAGCCCCCGCCGAGCCCCCGGCAGTCGACGGCAGGACATCACGAACCGGCGACGGCAGGCGGTCCCCGTCCGGCTCCGGCGGCGACGGCAGAACCGGCCGCGACACTCTCGGCGGCGGGCGGCCCGCAGCCTCGGCGGCCGATCCCGGCGATCCGGCCCCCGGTGGCCGCTGCTCGGAAACTGCTCGCCAGCGGCGACCTCATCCGGGGGCAGGTGCTGCTGGCGGGCGAACAGACGTTGCTCGATGAGCTTTCGCTCGAAGGGCAGGTGCAACTCATCGAACAGGCCGCGGCGGGCGGTCCAGACGCCACCGGCTTTGATATCCGGGGTGATCAGCTGCAGATCACCCGGCCGACCCGGTTCGATGCCCGGGCGGTGATCTCGGGCCGGCCAGCCGAGGTTCGCAGCCCGCGGCTGAGCCTTGCGGGGCCGCTGATCGAGTTTGACCGCGGTCGCAACCGAGTGGCGGTCGACGGGGGTGGCCGGCTCACCGTGCCGGTGGCCGCAGGGGCCGGTCTCGACGATCTTGGGCTTCTCAGCAGCCAACCGGCGAACCGGCCTGATCCCGGCTCGGCAGCCGGTTCCGAGCCTCTGGCGATCACCTGGCAGGGCCGCATGGATTTCGATGGCCAGACCGCCCGGTTCATCGACCGGGTTGAGACGGGCAGTGGCGAGACCGAACTGCGGACCGGCCTGCTCGACTGTGTCTTCAGCCAGCCGATCAGTTTCAGCGAACCGCAGCAGCCGCAGGCCGATATCGCCCGCGTCGCCTGTGGTGAAGGCGTGCAGATCAGCAGCCGGACCGGGTCGGAGGCAGAACCGCTTGCACGCGAGCAGCTCTTCGCTCGCGACCTGTTCTACGACCGGCTCACCGGCGATGTCCGGGGAACGGGACCGGGCCGATTGACGAGCACCCGCCGCGGTGAAGCCGGGCTGCCGCTGGCGGCGGCTCCGCCCGCTGATCCGCCCCCGACGACGCCGAAGCCTCCGGGTATCACCTATCTCGGGGTCGACTTCCAGCGGGGATTCACCGGGAACCTTTCCCGTCGTCAGCTTGAGTTCCAGCAGCGGGTCGAGACGATCTGGGGACCGGTGCCGGTCTGGGGCGACAGTCTCGATCTTCACGCTCCGGGCGGCCTGGCCGAGGGCGTGGTGGCGGTGACCAGCGACGTCCTGGCCATCGGCCAGACGCCACCGGTTCCCGGCCAGCCACGACGGGCCATCGAACTCTCGGCCGGTGGCAATGTGCTGGTCGAGGGATCGGGGTTCACCGCCCGCAGTGCCCGGCTGAGCTACAGCGAGCTGAAGGATCTGCTGGTCTTCGAAGGAGACGGACGCACCGATGCCCAACTTTACCGGCAGGAGCGGGTCGGTGGCCCAACCTCGACCGCCTCGGCGGGCAAGATTCTCTATTGGCGGCGGCACAACCGGGTCGATGTGCAGGATGCCCGGTACCTCGACTTCGACCAGCTCGGCGGCGGCAGCCTGCCTAACGTGCCGTTTTGAGGCTGTGCTCGGCCTGCTCGCGGAGTCGGGTAAGATTGAGGCACGAAGGACACGAAGGTGACGACGGCCGGGGAGACATCGATCCCCGAGGGCAGGGCTCGATGTTTCTTCGTCTTCGGGTTTTTCCGGAAGCCCCCGGGGCGAGTTTTGCTGGTCCGCCAGCGAGGCGTTCTGCAAAAAAGTCACGCTTTGAAGCCCGAACCGCACGTTCTGATGGTGCGCGTTCACGGCGATCAGCAAAGAAGTTCGTCAACCAGTACATGCTTCGAAGCCCGAAGCGCAAGCTGAGGGAAATCACGTTTTTGATCTCCGAACCGTATTCCCTCGGCTCGCGCCTCGGGCTTCCCGGGGGTTTGGTTTCACCTGGCGCAGCACGAAAAGTCCACGCTGAGGGACACCGTGTTTTTTGTTCCCGGAAACGCATTCTCTCCGCTCGCGGCTCGGGCTTCCGGGAATTTGGTCCCGCTCAGCCTGCTCCTAAAAGCCCGAGCCGGGGGAAAAGCTGAGCAATTCTTGCCGGCAATCCTTCGCGTTCTTCGTTCCTTGGTGGTGAACCCTAACCAATCAGCAGCTCTTAACCGACGCGACGCGACTCCGCATCGAGGGCGTTGACCACAAACTGCACGGCCGCTGCGGCGGCGGCGGTCATAAAGTCACTGTCGGCCGGCTGGTCGAACATCACCGTGTGGGGAATGCCGAGGGCGATCAGCTTGCTGTCGAGCCGCTCGGCCCCGTC
>CAZIQV010000018.1:0-15377 GCA_964541275.1 uncultured Chitinophagaceae bacterium
GCTACCGGGACGTCGGCCCGCTCGTCGAGGGTCCCGGTGACGTCTACATCTGCGGCGAGTGCATCGAACTTTGCCAGTCGATTCTCGACCAGGAAAAGCGGCGGCGGGGAACCAGCAAGCAACTGTTTACGTCGATTCCGTCGCCCCGGGAGATCGTCGGCCACCTCGACCAGTACGTGATCGGGCAGCACCACGCCAAGCGAGTCCTCTCGGTCGCCGTTCACAGCCACTACAAGCGGCTGATGCTCGCCGCCGAAGGCAGCGACGTCGACGTTGAGAAGTCGAACATTCTGCTGATCGGCCCGACTGGCTGTGGCAAGACCCTGCTGGCCAAGACGCTGGCCAAAATCCTCGATGTACCCTTCGCGATCGGCGATGCGACAACGCTGACCGAGGCCGGGTATGTCGGCGAGGATGTGGAGAACCTGCTGCTGAAACTGCTCAGCGCCGCGGACTTTGACATCGAAGCGGCGCAGCGGGGTGTGCTCTACATTGATGAGATTGACAAGATCGGCAAGACGAGCCAGAACGTCTCGATCACCCGCGATGTCTCCGGCGAGGGGGTACAGCAGGCGCTGCTGAAAATGCTCGAAGGGACGGTCGCCAACGTGCCGCCCCAGGGTGGCCGGAAGCATCCCGAACAGCAGTACATTCAGATCGACACGTCAAATATCCTTTTTATCTGCGGCGGAACCTTCGTCGGCATGGACAAGATCATTGCCCGGCGGCTCGGCAAGCGGACAATCGGCTTCGGCCAGCCCAGCGGCTTTGACGGCGACGCTGATTTAGCCGAACTGCTGCCGCAGATCGACTCGGACGACATCCTCGAGTTCGGCTTGATCCCTGAACTCGTCGGCCGTCTGCCGGTGATCTCGTCGCTGCAGCCGCTCAACGCCGAGGCCCTGGTGCGGGTGCTGCTGGAACCTCGCAACGCCCTGGTGAAGCAGTACCAGAAGCTCTTCGAGATGGAGAACTGCAAACTCGAGTTCACCGACGAGGCCTTGCTGGCGATCGCCCGCCGGGCCCTGAAAAAGGAAACCGGCGCCCGCGGCCTCCGCTCGATCATGGAGGATGTCATGCTCGACGTGATGTTCGACTTGCCGGAGCATGCCGGCAGCAGGTATCTGGTCGAGCCGGCCCATGTCGACGAAAAGCAGCCGCTGCTACCGATTCGCGAGGCCCGGCCCAAAAGTGCCTGACGCGGGAACGCCCGTCGATCTGGCGGCAGGCCGGTGCCAACGGGACGCGGCTGAACCGCCCCGCCGCCGTCAACCGGCCAGTCGCCGCAACGCTGCTATACCACGGTCGAGCACCTCGTCGGGGACGGTGTAGGAAAGCCGGAAGTGACTGTCGGCTCCACCGAAGACCCGGCCGGGAACGACCAGCAGTTGTTCCTCGGCAACCGCCCGGTCGGCGAACGCCTGGCCCGAGCCCCCAACCGCCTCGGGATACAGATAGAAGGCACCGCCGGGTCGGGTGAACCGGTAGGCCCCCTCGAGACCGGCAACGAGTTTGTCCCGCTTGCGGCGGCATTCCGCCAGCGGCACCGACATGTCGCAATCGAGGGCGGCGAGGGCGGCCCACTGCCCGACCTGCGGAGCGCAGACGAAGGTGTACTGCTGCAGCGTCGTGCAGGTGTCGACGATCTCCTCGGGACCGTGCAGCCAGCCGACCCGCCAGCCGGTCATCGCATGTGACTTGGAAAAGCCGTCGAGGACGAGCACCCGATCGCTGAACGTCGCCGCCGACACGAACGGTTCGTCGTAGCAGTAGCGGCCGTAGAGTTCGTCGCTGATGAGGGTGACGCCGCGGGTGTCGGCAAGTTCGACGACCGCCCGCAGCGTGTCCGGCGGCACCACCATCCCGGTGGGATTCGTCGGGCTGTTCAGCAGAATGGCCCGGGTGCGGGGGCCGATGGCCGCCGCTAGCCGATCGACGTCGATCGCGAACGACGGTGCCGTATCGATCGCCAGGCAGCGTCCCCCGAGGAATTCGATCAGCGGCCGGTACATCACGAAGGCCGGCTCGAAGATGACCACTTCGTCGCCGGGGTCGATCAGCGCCATCAACGACAGCACCAGCCCTCCGCTGGTGCCGCTGGTGACGCAGAGACTCCGGCCGCGGCCGAGCTGCTGCCGGATCCCGGCCTCAAGCTTCTCCCGCAGTTCGGGCAGCCCCTCGGTCGCCGTGTAGCCATTGCGGCCAGCCCGCGTCGCCGCACAAGCCGAATCGCAGGCTGCCGCCGGCATCGGGAAATCGGGCTGGCCGATCGAGAGATTGATCGGATCGGGCAGGCTCCTCATCAGGTCGAAGACCCGACGAATCCCCGACGCGTCAAAGGCGGCAGCCCGCCGGGAAATGGCGGGACGCCCGGGCACGACCGACGATCCCACCGCCGTCAACTGCCCGCGGCCGGCGTGCCGCTGAAGATCTTGTCGAGTTCCTCGCCAAGTCGTTCACCGCGGGCGTTGAGGGTGATGACGTTGCCATCCCGGCCAATCAGAATCACCGTCGGAATCCCACTGATTCCGTAATAGGTCGCCAGCGGATGCTGCCAGCCGTCTCCTTCGGAAGGCTCAAACAGGATCGGCCAGGGGATCTTTCGGTCAGCGACAAATTTTTCGAGGGCGTCGCGGTCCTGATCGAGACTGATGCCGACGACTTCGAAACCTTGGGCGTGGTATTTTTCGTACTGCTCGAGCACGTTGGGAATCTCGGCCACGCAGGGCCCGCACCAGGTTGCCCAGAAGTCGACCAGCACCACCTTGCCCGCAAGCGTCTGCTGATCAAAAGGCTGGCCGTTGAGGAGCGTGCCAGCGATCTGCATCGGGTTGCCCGGCAGCGAAAGTCGGCGGAGGGTGCCGGCAAAGCTCTCAGCCATCTGCCGGATGCTCTCGTTGGAACTCGTGGCAAAGATCGGCCCGAAGGCTTGATAGGCCTGGCGGGCCGCATCACTCCCGCCCGGCATGTGCTCAAACGCGCTGGCAAGTTGCATCGCCAGCCCGGCGGTCGCCGAATCGTTCGGGTCAGCTTCCAGCAACTGCTTGGTCTCGCCGATCAGGGCGACCGCGCCGGCGAGGTCGCGTTTGGCAAACAGCGTCTGGGCCTTTGAAACCAGCAGCAGCCGCTTCGCCTCGATCGCCAGCGTAGGGGACTGGCTGTCGACGAGCGTCGCGGCAAAGGTATTGAGCGTCGCCGCCGCCTGCTTGTCGCCGAGCCGGCCGAGCATCATCAAGCTTTCGAGCTTGGCCGTTGCCGCCTCTTCGTAAGCCGGGTCGGTCGCCGCGAGTCGCGGCAGGGCCTTGTCAGCGGCGGCGACCGTCGCCGTGGCCACCTGCTTCATGTACTGCATCATCTGCTGCCGCGACGAGGGCCGCACGTTGTTTTGCTTGATCGAACGGATGTACGCGAGCAGTTCCTCGGGGGTCCCCTCCGGCACCGGCGGAATCTGGACCTCACTGGCGGTCTGGCCGGCTCCGGCAGCTGGTTCAGCGGCCCTCGCGGGGCCAGCGGCGAGGCTCAGTGTCAGGGCGGCCAGACTTAGCAGAAAACTCAGCGGGCAACTCAGTGGGGCAGGGGAGCGAACCATCGCGGGCCTCGTGTGCGTGCGGAAGCGGTGGGGAATGGCAGGCCGCAGGGAACCCCGGAGGCGCCCGTCGCGACCGCCGAAAGCCTACTCTCGCGGCGGCCGCTGCGGCAATTCCGGCTTTGCGTTCCCGCCGCGGGGCCACTGGGGTGCCGACGCCGCATTCTGCGGAGGCAGACTTCGGCGCCAAACTGCTAGCGGACGATCGCCCGAAAGCGGACAAAGCCGCTCGCCCCCGCGTCGAGCGGTTCGCGAAGTCTCCAGGAGAGCGTCACGGCCCCGTCGGCGGCTGTTGCCGTGCTGATTTCTGCCGGCAGGCTCGCCGCCGGCGATTCCGCGATCAACTCCAGCCGCCCTGGCAGCACATCGACCACGACGATGTCAGTGAGGGGCACGTCGCCCGAATTGAGAAAGGCGATCGTGAAATCGATCTCCTCGCCAATGCGGACAGCGTCGCTGCCGGCCCGCTTGCAGAGCGTCAACTCAGCCCGGCCGGGTGCCTCGACTCGCAGCGTTGCCGTCCCGCGGCCGGCCGAGACGACATCGGCTGCCTGAGCATTGATCAATGCGTTGGCCGAGGTGAGCCGCGTCCAGGCGACCGGCACGTCGAGGCCGACCGCGGTGGCGAGCCGCTGCCGCCGGCCGGCTGACTCAAGCTGCAAGTCGGCGGTCCGTTCGAAAGGCTTCAGCCGCCCCTCGGACGCACCGGGCTGCAGTGCCGCGTCGACGCCGAGGGGTCCCGAGCGTTCTTCGACAGCGAGCCCCGTCCGGGCCCGACGGGCGGCCCGCGGCGCGACCGGCTGATCGGCCGTGGAGACCGGCTGCAGCCGCGCTTCGCTTGCAATCATCGTGTCGGCAACGAGCCCTCCGGGACCGATCGGCCGGATCTCTTCGGACAATCGCACAACCTGCCTCACCGAGCCGAACCGCGGCGCGTAGACGCACTCGCGGTTGGAGACAGCCAGCTTAGACTGACTCGCGGCAGCTTTCGCGGTGGGCGACGGCCCGGTGTCGGCGCGGTAGCGGGCCACGGTGTCGCCGGCCGACAGGCCGACGATCCCCAGCCGCCCCGTGGGCCGGGCGGGCTGGAGCCCGTCGCCCCCATCGCAGACAGGCGGGGGAACCACTGGCGAACGGTACGCGACGGGCCTGATGATCGGCTGGCACGACGGCGTGTCGCCGCGGTTTCCCCAGAACAAGCCTGCCCCGCCGCGAGCCGGGGGGACCCGATTCCCCAGTGTCAGTTCTGCGATCGGTTCGCCGAGCGTCCCGGCAACCTCGAGGCAGTCATCACCGGGACGGACGTCAAACCAGCGGCTGGCGAGCACGTCGGCTTTCTCCGGTTCATGCGAGACATAGACCGCCCGGCGGACATGGCTACCGGCAGACGCCTCGTCGAGGTCGTCGGCGTCGATCACCAACTCGACTGGAAATCGCCACCGCTGCCCGGCCGGCGCCGCCAGCGGAGCGAGCACCCGCAGCGACGGGTACAGTTCGGCATCCGGACGGCCGGGGAGCCCCTGCAGCAAGAGGCGGTAGGGGCGTCCCGGCAGCAGGCCGACCCGGACCGGCAACGGCTGCGGCGGCGACCAGCCGGCGGCTGTTTCGACCGCCAGTGTCAGGCCCTCCGGCCCGGCGATCTCAACGGGCTGCAAGCGTGAAGACACCTCTTCCGGACGGGGACCGAACTGCGGGAGGCGGACATTGCCAATCGCTCCCGGTCCAGTTGTCGCGGCGATGCTGGCCATTCCGCCTGGCACGGCAGGATCGGCGGCTGCCAATCCCCGGCCCAGCGCCAGGCTGACCATCACCAGCGTTCCACCTAGAACCCGCAGCGCGGACCCTGTCCGGATGGAGGTGTCGTTCATGTTGAATGCGTCGTCTTCGGATGCCGGGTCTCAGAGACTCGACGGCAGGAATGAACCAATCGCCTGCGGCACCGGGCCGCGGGAGGCAGGCGGCTCAGAACGCGGGCGGTTCGGGCGGGCAGTCATCGCGGCAGATGATCGCAGCGGCCGCCTCGGCGTCGGGATCGGGGCCGCCGTTGTCAACCCAGCGGGTGCGGTCCTTCCGCGGCTGCTTGAGATGAACCTTCGGAATGTCGGACCGCTCAGCCACATAGGCCCGCCGTGCCGGCTTCGGATAACTGATCCCGGGAGACTGCTGCACATGGAGTTTCAAGTGCCGCGTCGGTCCTGGCAGGCTGGTGCGGGTGTGGTTGGTGATCGTGTGCTTCTGCAGGCCGGCCGGAACACCGAGCGGAATATGAGCCGGCCCGGGGAGGCCGATCGGCGTGCCGGTGATCGGCATGCCGTACGACGGCGTGGTCGCCCCGGCGACAAAGGCCGGCGGCAGGCCGGCACCATCGCTGCCGCAGGGCATGCCCAGCGGGACGCCGGCAATCGGACCGGCACCGCCGGTCGCCGCCATCGCGCCGTCGATCACCGGCGACTCGAGATCCTTGTTGCCGATGCGGACGATTGCCAGAATCGAGCCGCGGCGGTCGGCTTCGACTACCGGATCGACACCCGGGTCAAGCCGGGTGCTAACGAGCGTCTCGACGCCGGCGACGGCGAGTTCCTGGTAGTCGGGGTCCGGCAGGTAGACGACTTTGGTAACAAAGTTGCCGGTGGTGACCTGGTCGAGGTCTTCATCAGTGAGTTGCACCGGCACGGTGTTGTGCGCGATGAAGGCGGCGGTCCGCGGGGTCGTCGGGGCCACTTCCAGTGTCGGGTAGAGTTCGACCCCCTCGCGGGCCGGAATGTCAGTGAGTTTCAGGCGGTAGATTGCCCCCTGCGGGAAGTCGTAGCGACCGGGAGCAACCAGAGGCGTCGAGTCGAAGCCGCCGGCGGTGCCGACATCCCAGCGAATCTGCATCCCATCGGGGCCAATGAACCCGATTTGCGACATTTCCTGGTGCGGGGCGGGCAGCATGCCTCCCTCAAATTGCATCCCGTCAGGGCCGGTCGGCGGTGGCAGCATCTCTTCGTAGCCGACCGGGCGGATGATTCCCGGCCCCGGCCCGTCAACACCCGGCCCGGGGTGGGCGAGCATCGCCGGCGGCGGCAGGACGTTCTTCTTCGGCTGGGCCGCCGGCCGCAGTTCTGCAAGCCCCGTCAAGGGCGAATTTGCCGGGATATGGCAGCCGGTCAGGGCGGTGGCCAACGACAGGCCGACCAATCGCTGCAGGTGTCTGTTACGTCTCACGTCGTTGTCTCCAAGGCCCGGGGAACGGGGTGTCGGTCGGCCGGCCAGATCCGGACAATCGGCGTGGGGGGAAACCGGCAGATGACATAGACTGCGGCGGCGTTCCTGGTGCCGGCTGCCGGCGGAGTGACCGCCATTGCCTTCGGATATGTCGGCCTTTCCCGACCGAAACCTTTGGAAAAACCCGCAGACTCTTCCCCGTTGGTGATATCGGCACCGCCCACGAAGGCCTGCCCGGAGTGCCCCTCCCGGAGCGTGCAGGGGGGGGGTTCGGCCGCTGGATCTGGCCGTCGGCCGGTCTCTCGTTCAATCGGCCTGCTGCTCGCTGCTGGGGTTTGCGTCGGGGTTGCCGGAACCCCTTGCCCAGCCCAGCAGGACTCTGCCAGCAGCGTCTATCGGCGGATCGGCGGCGGCGACCTGTCAGCGGGCCAGCCTGAACGGATCGTCGCCGCGATGCTGGCCGAACTCGGCCGCGTCGATTCAATTTCCGCCCGGCTGCGGCAGCGAACACGGGTCGGAGGCAGGGTGCTCATCGGGACCGGCCGCTATCTCCAGCAGGGCAGGGGAGTCGACCAGCGGTTCCGGTTCGAGATGGTTCTGGAGGCCGACAGCGAACGCTTTGAACTGCTCGAACTCGCCGACGGCCTCTCGCTGTGGCAGTATCAGCGGCAGGGCGAACAACCGCCGCGTCTCAAGCGGGCCGACATCGCCCGGGTCCGGAGTCGGCTCGACGAATTCGATCTGGCCGCAGACGCCGTCGCGACCCCTTATCTCGGCGGACTGCAGCGGTCGCTCGCCGAAATTCGCCAGTGGTTTCGCTTCACCTCCGCCGAGGCCGGAACGCTCGAGGGGCTCGCGGTCTGGCAGGTCGAGGGCCGGTGGTCCCCCGACCTGCTCGCCGCGATTCTTCCAGAGCAGGCCGAGGCGGCCAGGTCTCCGGGCGGCATCCCACCCGCCGCGTTGCCCGAAGGCATGCCCGCTGCAGTCAGCCTGGTGATCGGCAGCGGCCGGCTCTTTCCCTTCCGGGTGGAATGGCGGGCCGCGGCCGGCAGGCGGCCGCTGGCTCCCGATGCCGAGGCGGAGCCGTTCTCTGTCCTCGAACTCTACGACGTGCGGATCAATGAACCGGTCGACTCGTCCGCATTTGTCTACCGACCGGCGGCCGAGGGGCTGGTCGATATGACCGAGACCGTGGTCAAAAGGACCCAGCCGCTGCGGCCGTAAGGGGCCTGGCACGAACCTCCGCCGCTCGGTGAACCGGCCGTCAGCCCCGCAACGCGGCTGTTGCGAGGCCGCTCCAGCGGCGTCGCCCCGGCAGGCCGGCCGAGGGCCATTCCGCCGAGAGCAGGCCATCCGTTTGGCAGCCTGGCAACGATGTTGGGGTCTATAGTGGAGGGAACATGCTCCTCCCAGACGGCCCGGGAGGAGCCGATGTATCCTGCGACCCTTCAGGACCCGTCATGGAAAAGATGTTTGCAGCGGTTGCCGGTTTTGCGGTCGCCCTAATGGTGGCCACCGCCGGGCTCGGCCTCTGGCTCGGTGACCTGCACGGCCAGACCGATCAGGCCGTCCTCCGCTGGGGCACGGTCCACCGGCTCTCCGGCGTGCTCGCGGCGTTGGTCGTCGTGCTGGTCAACAGCATGTCAGTCACCTATTTCATCGGCACCGGCCGCTGGTGCCGCGAGGTCGTCGAGACCTACGGCCTTCCGGTGGAGTTCATCGGCCGAAGCAAGCGAATCAAGCGGGCTTCGTTCCCGTTCGCACTGATCGGCATGCTCAGCGTGGTGGCGATCGTCGCCCTCGGCGGGGCGGCGGATCCGGCGGCGGGCCGGCCGGGCAGCGAGGACTGGGTGACGCCGCATCTGCTCGGGGGAATCGGCCTGGCAGGCGTCATCGCTGCCTGCTTTCAGGCCCAGCGGTCGCGGATTCGCCAACAGCAAAGCCTGATCGCCGAGCTGGTGTCCGCGGTCCGGGAAATTCGCCAGAGCCGCGGACTCGAGGTCGAACCGCTGCCGCAGGAATCGCTCGTTGCCAGCCCCGGCGGCTGATGCTGTCGCCTCTCGACAATTTCGCAGGCGGCGGACTGTGCGGATGGGCGTACCGCTCGATCACCGTGATTCCCCAAGCGAGGCTGATGCCGAGGGCGAGGGCCACGGAGAGGAGAACGCGGTCGTGACTGTGGAACTGGACCTCGGGCAGGAGGTCGGCGGCGGCGATGCAGAGGAAGCCACCCGCCGCCAGTGCGAGCGCGGCCCCGGTCACCGCCTGCTGCCGGGAACCGAGCAGGTCGAGGCTCGCGGAAAAGATCACCGCCCCCAGCGGGACCGCCGCGGCATAGACGATGTTGATCACTCGCCGGAACCGCGGCGACCAGCCGGCGGTCAGCAGCAGGGTGGCGATGATGCCGGCGTCCAGCGGCTTGTGCAGGAGAATCGCCAGAAAGGTCGCCAGTCCCGCCAGCCAGCCTGCCCCGTGGCCGCTGTCAGCGGTGACGGCGGCAGCGAGGGCGGCTCCGTCGGCGAGGCTGTGGAGCCCGAGGCCGATGAAGGCCCCGCCCCAGCCCCAGCGGCTTGATGTCGCATGCTGCCGCGGATCGGGCACGTGGCCATGGCAGGCGTCGTGATCGGCGGCGTCGTGCAGGCAGGCCGTTGCTGGCTCACCACCGTCGGCGGTGTGGTGGGCATGGCCATGAAAGGCCCGTTCCAGCAGGAACATCATGAAAAAGCCGCCAAGCATCCAGGTCATCGTCGTCTCGAGCCGGCGGCCGAACTCGAGGTAGGCGTGGGGCACGAGGTGCAGCAGGGCAACGCCGAGCAGCACCCCACCGGTGAACGAAAGCAGCACCTGCAGCCGCCGATGCCCGAGCGACAAAAACGCGATCGACGAGCCGCCGAGGAAGGCAGCCGCCGCGATGACCAGCAGGTATCCGCCCAGCAGCACCAGATTACCGCCCGCCGGCAAGGGGGCGACGGCAGGAAGCAGGTTCATGGCCGATTGCAAAGACCGAAGGAGGCGGATGGGGCCGGCGGCGGGAAATCCCTGGAGGTTGCGTGCTGCCACCGAATTGCATGATGGATGAGGCAGCCGCACTCGGCAAGCGGCCGCTCCGGCAGGCCGAGTGAACCACGGCCCGGCACAACCCGCCGCCGACGGTATCCACGGAGTGCTACCGCCGGTAAACCGGGGTGGGCTGCTGATAGCCGGGGTATTGCCGAGCGGCCTGTTCGACCTGCTGGCGGACGACAGCCAGCTTTTCGGTGACCGAGGCGTCACCGGCGGCCAGGGCTCCGAGCACGATGACCAGGAGGTAGGTGACGATGTTCGCCCAGGCCTCGTTGCCGATAAACTTGACCGCCGTGCCGAACGATTTCTTCACCTTCGGCCCAAACATCCCGAGCTTCACCGACCAGATCTCATCGAGAATGAGGTGGGTGAGGAAGCCGAGGACGACGGCGCTGGCGACAAAATAACGGCGCAGGGGTTCCTCGGCGGCGAAGGCGAGAAACGCGGTCAATCCGGCGATCGCGGCAGCTGGGATGCTGTGAAACATGCCGCGATGGACCGCGAAGTTTTTCAGCAGGTAGGTCATGCCGAACCGGATCAGCAGATAGATCGCCCCGCAGCAGATGATCATCGCCTCGGTCGGGAGTCCGAACTGCTCCAGCCGGGGCAGCAGCATCACCGGGACGACCGCCGCTGCAAAGGCGACGCTCTCTTTGAGCGGGATTCCCGGCCCGCTGTCGAGGTCGGGCAGCATGCCGGCGACCGAACAGAGACCGGCGCCGAGCACGCAGGTCAGCGGAGGAATCTCACCGACATACCAGGCCGCAGCGCCATAGCCGACGCCGACGATGGTCGAACCGGTGATGTGCTCGCGGAATCCCGGCACCGTGCGAGTCCCTCCCTGCCTCGTTGCTGCAGCCGTGTTCCGGGAACAGGTCCAGAACGGACCCGGTCCGATCGACGGGCGGTCAATCCTTTGAACGCCGGGCGCAAACCGCCCGCAGACAACACCTCCAACGGTAGCTTCGGCAAAGGCCCGCCGCGATGGCGAGACGAGTCCGCCGCCGGTGCCCTGCACCGCCGAAGCGATTCGCTTCGCCCAGTTCATACAGCCGGACCGAGCGGTTGGGAGAAGTTTGGCGGCTGCCAAAGAGATCGGGACTGCGACAGTGAGGGAATCTGAAGCGTGGCTGAAGAGACAGAATAACTCCAAAACACGACAGGTTTCAGTCGCCAGTTCGCTGTTCTCGAGACTGGGAACAACCATCGCCTGACGGCCATCGGGGACCCCATCCGGCCTCAATTGGCCGCCGGACGGGCCAGGCTCTGGCTGAAACGGCTCGTGTTGGCCCGAGCGCGAGCTGCTTTGGTCGCCTGGCCGGGGCTGGGCGGCATCGCCGCAGGGCCAATCAGCGGCTCAAAGCCAAGAACCGCTGTTTCGCCAACCCCTGAGGAACAGACTCAATTTTGGACTTTGAGGCCGCCAGCCACTGCCGTAGAGTCCGGGCGGCTGGCGGACCGCCTCCGCACCCGCAAGGAGTTTTGGAGTGTCGATCGAAAACTACGACATCGTCATGATTGGGCTGCTCGCAACGGCGGCGCTGCTCGGGTATTTCAAGGGGCTCGTCTGGCAGATCGCCTGGATCGCCGGAATCTGCCTCAGCGGCTACGTCGCCCTCCGGTTCAGCGGCCAGGTGGCACCGCTGACCGGCCAACAGGCCCCCTGGGACCGGCTGCTGGCGATGCTCGCCCTCTATGTCGGCACATCGCTGGCGGTCTGGGTCGGCTTTCGGGTCGTTTCGACGGCGATCGACGCGGTGCAACTCGGCGCCTTCGACCACCAACTCGGTCTCGTCTTCGGACTCGCCAAGGGCGGGCTGATCTGCATCGTTGTCACCTTCTTCGCCGTCACGATGGTGCCCGGCTACCGCGGCCAGATCACCGGGAGCCAAAGTGGGCAGCTGGTGGCGAAGCTGATCGGCGAGGCCGACCGCTATCTGCCGCCCGATGTCCATGAAACGATCAACCCGTTCCTCGAACAGTTTCATGAAAAATTCGACGCCGGGGGCCGGCCCGCCACCGCGGCCGCCGCAGGGCTGGCCGGGCAGGGGGGTGAGGCCGAGCCGGAAGCCGCTTCGTGGCAGGCAGTGCTCGACGGCGTTACCTCGGTGGCGGCCTGGGCCGGCGTGAAGGTCAACCCGGAAACCGCCGAGGCAGCCAAACAGGTTTCCGCTGCCGCCAATTGGATGGGCACGCCGGCCGGTCAGCCGACTGCCGCGGCCACCGGACGTCCGGCCACTCCCGGAGACCGCTATGCGACCCAGCAGTCGGCCTTCGGCGCCGGCCAGGCGACTCCGGCCGGCTACCAGGGAATGCCCGGGGGAATGCAGCCGATCCAGCCGCCCCCGCAGGCTCCCCCGCGAAGGTTCCCCGTCGGTGCCCAGACGCCGCTTCCGGTCAGGCGATAGCCTGCTGCCGACCACGTGAAGCCGCCGCCGGGCAGGGCGACCGCTGCGACTGCCGGAGAGTCCAAAAAGCCCGGAAAAGAAGGGCCGAAAACGGACATAACGGACATTATCGGACGTTGGAGAAGGGGTCGAAAGCGGGGACGCAGCCAGCGGAATCCGCCGTATCGTCGGTCGGGTTCAGCCAGCCTCGTCGAGGAAGACGCCCATCCTCCGAAACTTCTCATAGCGGGCCGAGACCAGTTCGGCGACCGGCTGACCCACCAGTTCCTTGAGTGTCCGTTCCAAGAACGTCTTGAGCCGGGCGGCCATCAGCCGCGGGTCGCGATGAGCACCGCCGAGCGGCTCGTCGATCACCTTGTCGACGACGCCCAGTTCGAGCAAATCGCCGGACCGCATCCGCAGCGCCCGGGCCGCCTCAGCCTTGTGGGTCGCACTCTTCCAGAGAATCCCGGCGCAGCCTTCAGGGCTGATCACGCTGTAGTAGGCATGCTCAAGCACCGCAATCCGGTCGCCGACGCCGATGCCGAGCGCGCCGCCGGACCCGCCCTCACCGATCACGACGCAGATGATCGGCACCTCGAGGGTCGCCATCAGGAACATGCTCTCGGCGATCACCTGCGCCTGCCCCCGCTCCTCGGCCCCGACGCCGGGATAGGCTCCCGGGGTGTCGATCAGGCAGATCACCGGCAGGCCATACTTGGCGGCCAGCCGCATCTTCCCCATCGCCTTGCGGTAGCCCTCGGGATGAGCGCAGCCGAAGTGGCAGGCCTGACGTTCGGCAAGGGTCTTTCCCTTCTGGTGCCCGACGACGAGCACCTTGTGGCGGTCGAGTTTGGCGAAGCCGGTGAGCATCGCCGGGTCGTCGCCAAAGGCCTTGTCGCCGTGCAGTTCGACGAACTCGTCGAAGACCAGGCCCAAATAGTCACTCGTCTTCGGGCGGTCCGGGTGCCGCGCGACCTCGACCGTCTGCCAGGGGTCGAGGCTGCCGAAGATCTGTTTCTGCAGATCGGCCACCTCCCGCCGCAGCCGCTGCAGGTCGTCCTGTGACTGGGCCCCCAGCGGCGCCGTCTCGAGTTCGGCGATCCGGTCCTCGAGTTCGTAGATCGGTTTTTCCAGGGGCAGGCGATGCAGACCACGAGCCATGCGGGGAGTCCTCGATGACGCTCTTTCCAGACCTTGAGTCTACCAAACCGGGAACCAAGCCTGCGTCCGCCGGATGCGAGCCCAGCGGCCCCGACAAGCAGCGGAGTTGACGGCGCGGCAGCCGGGTCGCGTTCCCCGGATTCCGCGGAGACAGGCAGCAACCGCTCTTGCCCGAGCCGCAGGAGTGTCACCGGTCCTCCGAGCGGCCGTCAATCGGGGTTCCGGCGGCCGCCAGCGTTCGTTCCCGGTTTGAAAAAGCTCAGCCGTCGCAGCGTGTTTGCGACATCGGCCATCGACTCGGGCCGGTCCTCAGGCCGCTTTGCGAGCAGGCTCCGCAGCAGCCCATCGAGTTTCGGCGAGACCGCCTCGTTGGTGGCCGAGGCAGCCGGTGGCTGCGCGTGAAGCTGCCGGCTGAGCAGTTCCTGCTGGGTCGCCGCGGTGAACGGGGGCCGGCCGGTGAGCAACTCGTGGACGAGGCAGCCGAAGGCGTAGATGTCGGCCCGCTGATCGACCCGCCGGCCGCGGATCTGCTCCGGCGGCATGTAGCTCGGTGACCCCTGAATCTTGCCCCCTCCCGGCAGTAGCCGCGTCAGCAGCCCCGGCGGCCGCGTCGCCAGCGCGAGGTCGATCAGTTTGATGCCGCCGGTCTCGTCGACGAGGAGGTTCTCGGGCTTGAGATCGCGGTGCACCCAACCCCGGGAGTGCAGATGGGCGATCGCCTCGGCAGCAGCCGCCGCGATCGGCTGGGCCAACCCCGCCAGGGCCGCCGGTCCGGCGGCGAGTCGCCGCTTGAGATTCGGCTGCCGAAACAGTTCCATCACCAGGTGCGGGAGGCCGTCCGTGACGGTGTAGCGGTCAACCCGGATGATCGCCGGATGGTCGAGTGACCGGGCGACGGCCAGTTCATGCCGCAGCAGAGCCCTGAGATCGGCGTCGCCCGCCGCCTCGCGGTTTGCCACCTTGACCGCGACCCGCTGCTGATTGCCGGCTTCGGTCGCCTCCCAGATCTGGCAGCGGCGGCCGACGCCGAGTTGCCGGGTGAGCCGCAGCGGACCGAGGTGTTCAGGCGGGCGGGACATGCTGTGGCTCAAGGGTGCGGGGGTCGAGGTCGGTCCGCAGCAGCAACAACCCCTGCGGCGGCGCCGTCGGCCCGGCGAGCGGCCGCCGGCGGGCGGCGAGCACGTCACCAACCCAGCCGGGCTGCCGTTTCCCGCAGCCGACCAGCACCAGCGTACCGACAATGATCCGCACCATGTTGTAGAGGAATCCGTTCCCCTCGATCTCAACCCAGACCTCGGCGGTTGGCATGTCGTCCCCCCCCTGCCGCCGGCGGACGTCGATGGAGGTGATCCGCCGCACCTTCGACCGCCGCGGTGACGAGGGATTTTCGAAGCTGCTGAAGTCGTGCTCGCCGACAAGACCGGCCGCGGCGATCCGCATCGCCGCGACGTCGAGCGGCGACTTCCACCGCCAGACAAACTTCCGGGCAAGCACCGGCCGGTCGGCCGCATCGTGAATCCGATATCGGTAGCGTTTGCCGACGGCCGCGGCGACCGGATCGAAGCCGGCGGGTGCCTCGCGGGCGAAATGCACGACAACGTCTTCGGGCAGATGCGCATTCAAAGCCCGCCGCCAGACGTCGGCGGCGTAATCCTTCGCCGTCGCAAAGCCGACCAGCTGGTCGACCGCGTGCACCCCGGCGTCGGTCCGGCTGGAACCTTTCGGCAGGACCGTCTCGCCCGAGACAGCAGTGATCGCCTCGGCGAGCGTCCCCTGCACCGTCCGGCGGCCCGGCTGGAACTGCCAGCCGCTGAAGCGAGTGCCCTCGTAGGCAAGCCGCAGCAGGAGCGTTCGGCCCATGGTGTCAGGCCATTCCCGCCGCCAGCCGCTCGGCGATCTGCACGGCATTGGTGGCCGCCCCCTTGCGGAGGTTGTCCGAGACGCACCACATCGCCAGGGCGTTCGGCCCA
>CAZIQV010000019.1:0-15311 GCA_964541275.1 uncultured Chitinophagaceae bacterium
GCATCGACAGCAGGTGGTACTCAAGGACAGCCGGGTCGCCGGAGTCGTAGGGCCCGATCCGGGGGTAGAAATGCGACGCGATCTGCCGCCGGCCGTCGTCGGCGACCGTATCGGGCTGGAAATGATTCATCGTCCAGTGCCAGCCCCACTGCGGGCTTTCCGGCTTGGCCTCAAACCACGGCATGTAATGCGCGAGGACGAGCGGACGCCTCTGCGTTGGGGGGCCGGCAGCAACAGAGGAGGGTCCAACGACCCCCAAGAGCAGCACCGACGCAAGCGGCAACCAACGGCAAGCCATGAGAAACTCCGGATTTCCCCCGACGCAGGAGACGGGGGGGTTGGTGGATCGGCAGCTGAAAGAGGGGCGATGGTCGTATTGTTCATCGACGAGGCACCCCGGCCAAGTCGGTTTCAGGCGTCGCGACCACCTGCGGCTGGGGCGGCCTTGGCACCAAGCCAGCCCGTCATGGGAATGGAGTGCGGCATGAAGGCTGCCGAAAATTCACCCACGCTTCGAAGCCCGAAGCGCAAGCTGAGGGAGACGGGATCAGTTCATCCACCAATCGTATTCCCTCGGCCCGCGGCTCGGGCTTCGCGAAGGACCCGCTCAGATTCCACCTGACGGCAGCAGCCTGCACCTTCCGACAACACGCGGCTCCTCGCCCCCCCAAGCGGGCTTGCCGTCGGAAACCCTCTCTTGTTATCTAATTTCTCCATGATTGAATTCTCCAATGACCTGCGTCCGAGCTCAAGCGTCAGGATCGGGCGGCGTTGCAGCTGCTGGCTGTACCTGCTGGGGGCTGCCTGGTTTTTTGCGATCGCGCCGGCTGCTGCTGTGGCGATCGAGGCGGGCATGCCCAACCCACCGGCCCGGCCGACCCGGGTCCGCTGCGGGCTGATGATCCTCGACGTGGTCGGCATCAACGACGTCGACGAAACCTTTGAGGCGGAGATCGCCCTGGTCGCCAGCTGGCAAGACCCCCGGCTGGCCTTCGACGCAGAGGCCGAGGGAACGGATCGCAAGATCTTTCAGGGTGAGTTCCAGTTCGCCGAGATTTTTACGGGCTGGTGGCCCCAGTTGCTGATCATTAATCAGGTAGGCCGCGGCGACACCAATGCGATCAAGATAGAAGTGGCTCCCGACGGCGGCGTCACTTACCTCGAGCAGCGAAATGTGCTGCTCGAAACCCCGATGTCGCTCTACGACTATCCCTTCGACACCCAGCAGCTGCGGGCCCTGCTGGTGCCCTTCGGCGACACCAGCGACCAGGTGATCCTCGAGGTCGATGAACGCTATCGGACCGCGACGGCCGAGTACGTCGAACGGGAGCGGGGGGTCAATGTCGCCGGCTGGGATCTCAAGGGTCTCGATATGGAGGCCGACGAAACCGAACTCGATCTGGGGGTCACCTCCCGCACCTTCTCGCGGCTGGTCACCACCATCACCCTCGAGCGACGGAGCGGCCAGATCGTCTGGGACATCCTGTTTCCACTTTTGATACTCGTCTCGATGGTCTGGTCGATCTTCTGGCTCGACTGCGAGTCGCTCTCGGACCGACTCAACATTTCGTTCATCGGGGTGCTGACGATCGTCGCCTATCAGTTCGTGGTCATCGACCACATGCCGCGGATGAGCTACCTGACCTTCACCGACACGTTGCTGCTCGGCTCGTTCCTGATCACGACGATCACGATTCTCCAGAGCCTCTTCCTCCGGAGTCTGGTGCGGCGGGGCCGCCGCGACACCGCAGAGCTGATCGACTGGCATTGCCGCTGGCTGTTTCCGCTGGGCTACCTGCTGATGATCGTGGGATTGCTCGGTTTCTACACCCTCTGGTGACGGCTTGCGGTTCACCGCGGCGAGCGTCCGCTGCCGGGGGGGCGGCTGGTCGGCAGCCGTGTTGCCGTTGGGCGACACGGCCCGGCGGCGGGTCGCCCGCCGGCAACGCTGAGCGGGGAAAACTGGCCTCGCAAGCGGGCCGGGGGGCGGGGCTATACTCGGTGATGTTGCCCCGGTGGAACCGCGCCGATGAACATGCTTTCGCTCATCCCGATTGCCCTGCTGCTTCTTGTGGGCGGGGCCGCACTTTTTTTCGGCCGGCGAGGCATCAACGTGCAGACGCTTGTCGCCGCCTGGCTGGTCCTGATCTTCTCGGTCGTGTTCATCGTCATCGTCGGCCTCGTCGCAAATTGGGAGGGAGCGTGGCGGGCCGAAATCAGGCGACTCCAGGACGAAATCGCCAAAACGACCGACGGCACCGGAGCCGCCGACTCACTGACTGATCTCGACGCCTCTGCCACGAGCCTGCGGCGGGAACTCGCCGAGGTCGAAACCTGGAGAAACCGGTACTGGGTCACCGACAAGTTCACCCCCCCAGAAATCGCTCCTGCGGACGACGGCACAGAGCTGTTTGAGGCGACAAAAGCAGGCACGGTCACCCTCGAACTCGGTGGCGGCGACGAGCCGCCGTTGAACGTCGGCGCGGAACTGGCGATTTTTTTTCCAGCGGGCGGCACCGACGCATTCCGGCAATTGGCCCGCGAACTCCAGGCGACGCTGAGCCCCAAGGCCTTCCTGGGGATTTTCAGCGTTGAAGCGATCGCTCCCGGCGACGGCACCTCGTCGTTGGTGACCGTCGCGCCGCTGACGACACCCGATCAGCTCGACAAGGTCGCCTGGGAGGCATGGGACAAGGCGGGATCGCTCGCTGACCCTGCGGACCTGCTCGTCTTCGAAGATCTTCCGACCGACCGATGGCCTGCGGAAGCCTCCGGAAGTGAACCCGACGACGGCGAGGACGGGCCGGTGTCGCTTGAGGAGGCGACGGCGGCCCTCGGCAGCGGCGAAAGCCTGCTGGGAGAGTATTGGGCCACGGTCACCATCAAAAATGATGCCGCCATCGAAGACCTCAAAGAGGGCCAGTCCCTGGAACTCGACCTGCTGACGGCGCAGCGGCTTGCGGAAACCGGCGCGGTTTCGATCGACAGCGTTGTCCGCCGGCGAAGGCTCATCGACCCGTTAACCGCGTTGCGGGGAACGCGATTCAGCACGGCCCAGCCAGGCGGCGTCCCGGCGGCGGGCATCGAGGGGATCCGCCGAACGCTCGGTCTCGAACTGGCCTCGCTGCGCCTGATGCACGATCGCATCGTCGGGGCACGGGAGGCGACCGAGCGTGAGACGGAACGCAAGCAGAAGTTGGCGATGTCGCTCGCCAAAGATCGCGATGCCTGGATGGAAGACATCGACTTCGCCGGGCAGGCCATCGAACGCCTCGTGCAGCGAAGGGACAAGACCGCCGCCGATCTCGCCGCCGCCAGGAAAGCGATTACCGCCTACCGGGAGGAACTCGCCGCCCTGACAGCGGAAATCTTCGCCAAAACCGCTCGGCGACGCGGCCCGGCGACCGACGAGAGGCCAGCCGCCCGCAGCGCCGCGATTCCCTGACCGCCGGCTCTGGCAGGGCCCCGTGGTTTCGTCACCTTCCCGTTGGTGTGCCCGCGGCCGGCAGCAACCGCAAGCAGGTGCCGCGGGCGGTGTCGGGCAGTTGCCGACGCCAGTTTGCAAACGGCAGCCAATCCCCTGAAAAACCCGGGGTGAATCGACTCGCCGTCCGATCCTCGGGTAGACTCCGAACGCCGGGCAGAGACGCCCGAACGAGTCGTTTCCCACTCGGAACATCGCCACCCATGCCGACCCTCGCTGCTCAGCCCGACACCGGGGCCAACCTCAAAAAAGCCGTCCACCATCATCGGCTGGCAAGCCGCCGCGGGTTGCTCGAGCGGATGTTCACGCTCTGGTTCCGCGGGTTTGTCTACAACCAGATTTGGGAGGATCCCCGGGTCGATGCTGAGGCGCTCGGGCTCGGGCCCGACTCCAGCCTACTGACGATTTCCAGCGGTGGCTGCAACGTCCTCAACTACCTCGTCCACGAACCCCGGCGAATCGTCGCGGTCGACCTGAACTCAAACCACATGTCGCTGACCCGCCTGAAACTGGCGGCGGTGAAGCACCTGCCCGACTACGAATCGTTCTACAACTTCTTCGGCCACGGTCAGCACAAGGACAACCTCGCCCTCTACCGCAAATATCTCCGCGACCGGCTCGATCCGCTGACGCGGTCCTTCTGGGAGTCGAGCGACTGGCCGGGCCGCAAGTTCGGCCCCAAGCGGATCGGCTATTTCAAAAGCGGGCTCTACAACCAGGCGAAGCTCGGGCAGTTCTTCCGGGTTGTTCATGGGCTGGCCCGGCGGATGCGGCGGGATCCCGCCCGGCTGCTGTCCGCCCGATCGCTCGAGGAGCAGCAGCAACTCTTCGATGAGTTCTACGGTCCGCTGTTCAACAACCGGCTCGTCCGCTGGATGGGCCGGCAACCGGTGGCGGTTTACAGCCTGGGGATTCCGCCAAGCCAGCATGCTGCCATGCTCGAGGAGTCGGGCGGCAACGGCCAGAAACTCTTCGACACCTATCGCGAGCGGGTCCGGCGGCTCGCCTGCGGATTCCCGCTTGAAGACAACTATTTTACCTGGCAGGCCTTCGGCCGCCGCTACGATCATCAACATCGGCGGGCCCTCCCCGAATATCTCCGCGAGGAAAACTTCGAGACGCTGCGGCGGACGGTCGATCGCGTCGAGACCCATGTCGCCTCGCTCGGTGATTATTTGAAGACGGCCGAGCCCGGCTCGCTCAACGGCTTCGTCCTGCTCGACAGCCAGGATTGGATGCCGCCGCCGGTGATCGAGGAACTCTGGAGCCTCATCGCCCGGGTCGGCAGTGATGACACCCGGGTGATCTTTCGAACCGCTGGCGAGAAGTCGCCGGTCGAGGACGCCCTGTCGCCGGAGACCCGGGCCAACTTCAGCTACGACGAAGAGCAGTCGCGACGGCTGCACCTGCAGGACCGGTCGGCGATCTACGGCATGTTCCATCGCTATGAGAAGGCCCAGCCGACGGTGGCGTCATGACCGATTCTGCGGCGGGCGGTCCCGCCCGGCCGCCGGTCTCCTCGTCGAACAACCGGGCGACCGCCGGCCAGGATCAGGCCGCGGCGATGGACAGCATGTACCGGTTCACCCGGCACATCTACGACTTCACGCGACGATACTACCTGCTCGGTCGGGATCGGCTGCTCGACCGCGTGGTCACCGGCCCGGAAACTGCGACGCTCGAAGTCGGCTGCGGAACGGCCCGCAACCTGATCAAACTCGGCCGCCGGCCCAACTGTGGAGGCCTCTACGGACTCGACGCCTCACACGAGATGCTGGAGACCGCCTCAAAGAGCGTCTCCGCGGCCGGGCTGCCCCAGGCTGACAATCCACCGATCGTCCTCCGCCAAGGGCTGGCTGAACAACTCGACGCCGGCCGGATGTTCGGCCGCGACGAGCCCTTTGACACGATTTTTTTCTCGTACTGTCTGTCGATGGTGCCAACCTGGCCCGGCGCCCTCGAGGCCGCCTTGGCCAACCTCAAGCCGGGCGGACAGCTGCTGATCGTCGACTTCTGGGATCAGGCCGAGTTGCCGGGTGTGTTTGCCGCCGGCCTGAAAAAGTGGCTCTCCCTGTTCCACGTGCACTACCGACCGGAACTCCACGCAGCCATCGCCGCCCTCGGTGAAACCGGCCGGGCCGATGTCCAGTTTGAGTCGATCCACCGCCGCTACGCCTATCTGGCGACGGTGAGGCCATCCCCGGGAGGGGAGCAACCCGGCGAGCCTCCGCCGGGCTCTGGCTGAAAAGCCTTTCGCCCGGCCCGCCGGGCGGTTTGCCGTGAGTGTTGCAGCGCCGGCGAAGCGGCCACTTTCGGCATGGCGACCGACGATGGGCCGCCGCAGCGGACAGGCAAACGAGCCACTCCCACCCCGCTGGTGGCGGTACCGCGACGGCTCGGCGATCGGATCAGTTGTTGTCCGCGGAGGGCTGGTTGGATATATTCAGTAGGGTCGCTAGGGGTTTTTCATTCTTTCTTGCGAGGTGGTTTCCATGACGCTCACCGCGGCCCCGACTGGCCCGACGCTTCTCCCGCGGAGTCGCCCGACTTTTGCCGTGCAGGACCCTAAGCGGCCAGCCACGGCGGCATCCTCCGGCTTTACGTTGATCGAACTGCTGGTTGTCATCGCCATCATCGGCGTGCTTGTCGGGCTGCTGCTCCCTGCCGTGCAGCAGGCGCGGGCGTCTGCCCGGAGGACCCAATGCGTCAACAACCTCAAGCAGATCGGTCTGGGGCTGCACAACTACTACGACGCGAACCAGCATCTTCCGCCGGGATACAGCAACGACAATGGCTGGATGGTCACGACCTTCATTCTGCCATTCATGGAGGAGTCGGCCCTCTACGACACCTTTGACACGCAATCGCCGATGGACGTGACCGACACCACGCTGCTGGCACACATCCGCACGGTCATTTCCGGATACCTTTGCCCGGCGAGCGTCGACCCGGTGAAGGACCAAAGCCCGGACATCCGGGTCAATGGCGTGCGAATCGGACTGGCCAACTACATCGCCTTTAGCGGCAGTCAGGATTTGCGGTGCACCAGTTCAACCGCCAACGGCATGTTTTTCTGGGACAGCGACACCACGTTTGAGGAAGTTCTCGACGGGCTGTCAAAGACGGCCGCCTTCACTGAGCGAACCGGCACGACAATCAACGGCACCAACCACCGGGCGGCGGTCTGGGCCGGTGTCAGTCATCCTTGCGGGTCGACCAATGGCTTTGACAACATTCGCAACGCCCAGACCCAGGCCCGGGTCGGCTGGTCGATGATCAATGCCGTCAACAGCGGCTATCAATTCGGGCCATCGAGCCTCCACGAGGGTGGCGTCAACATGCTGATGGTCGATGGTTCGGTGCGATTCGTCAGCGAGACGATCGACGCATCCAACAACTCGACGCAGCCGAAAAGCGCCTATTTTCTGCTTGTTGAGAAGGCGGACGGGCAGGTCCTCCCGAACTTTTAATGCGTGTTTGTACCTGTTCCCGCCCGACAGCGAGAGAAAGCCGATTCCCAAAATTCCTCAACCCGCCCGCCTGGAACGTACGCTGAAGGAAACCGGGGTTTCTCAATTGAGCAAGCGTCTTCCCGCGGCTTGCGGCTCTGGCTTCCCCGATATCGGTTCCGCTCGGAGCCACAAAAAAAACTTTTGCCCGCGATTGAAGTCGGGCTGATTGACCAAGGCTGAGTGCCGCCAGCACGTTGGCGGCCGCTCGCTCCCCTGAGAGAAACACCCGGCCGGAACGGCTCGCCGACACTCGTCCGCACAGACCTCCGCGGGGATCGGCCATGCCGGCCGATTGGCCAACAATCGCAGGATTGACCCTCACCATTCTCCCTTTGAAAACCCGCAGATGTCTCCGACAACCATCCGTCGTCGTCCGCTCACGCTTCTCGTTCCCGCGCTCACCCTGCTGGCCCTCGCCGGCGGCTGCGGCAAGCCAGCGCACATTCCCGACCTCGGTGATGTTTCGGGCACGGTGACGCTCGATGGCCAGCCCCTGGTCGACGCGACGGTCAACTTTTCTCCGGCCGAGGGTCGACCCTCGTTCGGGAAGACCGACGCAGCGGGGCAGTACAGCCTCAGCTTTGTCGGCGAGTACACCGGGGCGATCGTCGGCCCCCACACCGTCCGGATCAGCACGGAACAGTACATCGAGCGGGAAGACGGCACGACCGACTATGTGAAGGAGTCGGTCCCCCCTGGTTACAACAAGAAGTCAACCCTGACGGCGAACGTCGAGCCGGGCGAAAACAGCTTTGATTTCGAGCTCTCCAGCAAACCCGGCAAGAAGTGACAGGTCGCATCCGACTTCCAGCCGCCCGGGAACGCCACCGTTCGGCTACGGCAGGATGAAGATAATGCCGGTGGCCGCCGCGGCTTCGACCGCGGCCCCGCGGGCACTGATCGGCGGTGCGGGAATCGTCCAGGGGGCACAGTCGCCCGGCCGGTAGTAGCCGAGCGGGTAGATGCACTCCCACGGGAGTTCGACGCCCATCTTGTAGGGCAGGGCAGGGACCGACGCAAAGAAGTGGGCCGCCGAAATGAACGGGTCGGCCACCGGATGGAAGGAGTGGCCGTACCGCTCGAGATTCCACTGTTCGAAGTAGAGCGGCTTGTGGCAATACCCGGCCGCCTTCCAAGTCATCGTGGTGCTGGCGAACCGCCGGGGCTGAAAAACTTCGCCCTCAAGACGACATTCGCAGGGATAATCGTTGCCGGCGACCCCGGTGACATGAATGTCGAGATTGATCGAATCGAGCGTGTCGGCCCGCAGTTTCCCGAGTTCCTCCCGGCAGTCCTCGGCAGTCGCCGCGCAGGTGCTCGCATCGTCGGCCTCCGCCAACGTGGTCGCCAGGATCACCCCGCCTGCCCCAGCGTCCGCCACCTCAAAAGCCGCGGCCTTGCCGCCCGCTGGATTCTGCCGCGGCGGGGCAGCCTGTCGGGCCATCTGCTTCGCATGGAGTGAAAATTCGTGCCAGCCACCGGCGGTTGCCGGACTCGCCACCGCGAAGACGAGACCGAGGCTGACAAAGCTCAAACCGAGCCTGCAGCAACTGGCACCAGGCAAAACCAGTCTGCTAATCGGCGTTGTCCATCGTGTAATTCGGTGCTTCATGCGTGATGGCGATGTCATGGGGGTGGCTTTCCCGGACGGCGGCGGCTGATACCTGGATAAATCGGGCATCCCGTCGCAAATCTTCGATTGTTTGCGTTCCACAGTAACCCATCCCGGCCCGGAGACCGCCGACGAGTTGATAGACGAACACGCTCAAAGGCCCCTTGAAAGGCACCCGCCCTTCGACGCCCTCGGGCACCAGTTTGTCGACATTCCGACCATCGGCCTGCTGACGGTACCGCTCACTCGAACCCTGAACCATCGCCCCGAGCGATCCCATGCCGCGGTACGCCTTGAAGGTGCGGCCGTGGAACAGCACGGTCTCACCGGGGCTTTCCGCGACGCCGGCGAGCAGCCCACCGATCATCACGCAGTGGGCCCCGGCCGCGATCGCTTTGGTGATGTCTCCTGAGTAGCGGATGCCTCCATCGGCAATGATCGGAACGTCGCTGCCGGCCACCTCCTGTGCCGCCTCCCAGACCGCTGAGATCTGGGGCACGCCGACTCCGGAGATCACCCGCGTAGTACAGATCGACCCGGGACCGATCCCAACTTTGATCCCATCTGCGCCGGCTTCGAGGAGATCGCGACAGCCTTCCCGGGTTGCCACGTTTCCCGCAATCACCTCAATCTCCCAGCGCTGCTTGATCTCCCGGACGGTCTCGAGCACGTTGCTGGAGTGGCCGTGCGCCGAGTCGACGATCAGCACGTCGACCCCCTTGGCAATCAGGCTTTCGGCCCGCTCGAAGTCGAAGACGCCCACAGCTGCGCCGACGCGAAGCCGGCCCTGCCGGTCCTTGCAGGCGTTGGGGAACCGCTTCATCATGTCGATGTCCTTGATCGTGATCAGGCCGGTGAGCAACCCCTGACCATCGACGAGCAGCAGCTTTTCGACCTTGTTGGCCATCAGAATCTTCTCGGCCTCGTCGAGTGACACCTCGCCGGTGGCGGTGACCAACCCGGTCCGGGTCATGATCTCGGCAATCGGGGTGTCGCCCCGCTCGAGAAAGCGGAGATCGCGTTTGGTGATGATGCCGACGAGCCGGTGGCCGTCCGTCGTGATCGGCACCCCTGAGATGTTGGACTGGGCCATCACCTCGCGGGCCCGGGCGACCGTGGCGGTGGGGGGCAGGGTGACCGGGTCGGCGATGATGCCGTTGGCGGTCCGCTTGACCTTGTCGACCTCGTCGGCCTGCCGTTCGACCGACAGATTTTTGTGAATCACCCCGAGTCCACCCTCCTGGGCGAGGGCGATCGCCATCGCGCTTTCGGTCACCGTGTCCATCGGAGAACTGATCAGCGGGATGTTCAACCCGATGCCCCGGGTCAGCCGGGTGCTCACTTCGGCCCTGGCCGGCACCACGGCGGAATACCGCGGAATCAGAAGGACGTCGTCAAAGGTGATCCCGGTCTGCACGATTTTGTCATCCATCTGCTGCTCGCTTTTCCGTTGGGAAATTTTGAAGAAATCGGATTATGCGGCCCGAACCGGAAAACCGGCAACGGCGGCGCCGGTGGCCGGAGCCGCTTGGCCGGCAAATGGCAGACGCGGCGGCACCGCCCCAAAGCATGACCTAGGGTTGTCTGCCGGAGCCTGCGACCCGCGGGCTCCGCAAGTGCCCTGCTCCTGCGGCGGGGAATTCATCGCCATCACTTCCCGGGCCGCCGCCCACCCGCCTTTCATGCACAATCCAGCCCACTCCGCTCCTGCCGGTTCTCTCGACACGCAGCCACCCGAGACCGCGGTGGCCAGCCCCGACCGCGCGACCTTTGAGGCCCATCTCGCCCGCCGTCACTACGGCGGGTTTACCCTGACCGCAGCCGTGCGACCCGCCTGGCAGTCGGGGGTGGTGCCCGCGGCCGGCTACCGCCATGACAGCTACCTCGACCCGGGCAGCGGCGACCGGCTGCCCGCGCTGCTGGCGGCGATCTCGAGCGAGCAGCTGTTCGACACCTTTTTGCAACTGCTTGAGCCGCTGGGCGAGACCTGTGACGTGGTCGTTGAATCGTCCCACGATCGGCGGAGCGAGCCGGAAAGCTTCACGCGCGAGGGCATTGAGCGGGTGCTGCTGGAGAGCTTGCTCTGGGATTTTGAAGACCTGCTGCTCAATGACGGCTGCACCGGCATCGCCGTGATGCACCCTGAGGCCCCCCTCGAAGTCCAACTCGATGAACACAAACTGCTGGTGACCTACAGCCCGGATCGGGCGACCTTCGAGTGGCTGCTCCGCCGCCAGGGCCTCAAGCGAAACGACAGCCTCCGGGTGATTTCCCAGGGTGACCACATGCACACGTCAAGCAGCCGCTATCACCGGCGGTTCGGAGACCTCGTGCGGCGGCTGCATGCGGAATAACCACCGCCTGACCGGCCGGAGACGGCGAAACTGGTCTTGAGGGTCCCGGGCGTTTCCGCGACCCTCCGGCGGCGTTTCCGACCGTCCCGGAGGCCGCCCCGTGAGAACCGCCATGGTCATTGTGTTGAGGCTGGTATTCGCCGTCGCGGCGGTGGCGGCGTCCGCGGCCGTCCCTCGGGAAGCCCGCAGCCAGCAGCCCGAGCCGCTGCCAGCCCCAGCTCCGCTCAACCCGTCGGCGCCGCTGCCGGCCGGAACGGTGATCGGGCCGGCCGGTCCGGTGCTTCCCGGCCCGCCGCCGCCGCCCGGCAATTCGGTGCTGATTCCGCCGCTCGATGCCGAAGTGGTCTGGTGCCAACTCGTCGATGTGGCCGACGACTACTTCAAGGTTCAGCGCGAACAGCGGGTCGTCTTCGCCCAGGGCATTCCGACCGAGGGTCGGATTGTCACCTTTCCGCAAACCGGTGCCACCCTGCTGGAACCGTGGCGAGGCGACTCAGTCGGCTTTCGCGAGCGGCTGGAAAGCACGCTTCAGTCGATTCGCCGGATCGCGACACTCAGGCTCATCCCCGATCCGGGCGGCTGGCGGGTCGAGGTGGTTGTGGAAAAACAACTCGAGAATCTGCGGCGGCCGATGCATGCGACTGCCGGCGGGGCCACCTTCCGCAACGATGACTCGCTCTACCGCTATGGCACGCCGCTGCCGGTGCTCGGCCAGCGGGTCGGCGACCAGCCCCGCCCGGTCGCGACCCCAACCCGATCGGCCGGCTGGATTCCCCTCGGCCGCGACCCGCTGTTGGAACAGCGGATGCTCAACAAGATTCTGGCACAGCTCGGCGTCGCAGCAGTCCCGCAGGCCCTGCCCGCTTACCCGCGGCCGGGGTAGTCCCGGGCTGAACAATCAGGGTACGGTTTCGCAGGGCGTGGTTTCGAACAGCTTAATCACCCTCGGACTCGGGCTGCCGAGTCTGCGGCCCCTCGGTTCGTCGGGCGGCGGCTTATTCGTCGGTGACACAGCCCTGCGACGCCGGCGCGACGCAGCGAACGTACTTCGCCAGCATGCCCCGAGAAAACTTCGGGGCGGGCTGCCGCCAGGCCGCTTTCCGCCCGGCCAGTTCCTCGTCGCTGACCTCGACGGCGATCGTCGCCTGCTCAGCGTCAATCACCACCGTGTCACCATCCTGCACGAGGGCGATCGGGCCGCCCTCGAAGGCCTCCGGGACGACATGTCCGACAATAAAGCCATGCGACCCGCCCGAAAATCGACCGTCGGTGATCAGCGCAACGTCGGCCCCAAGGCCGGCCCCCATCAGCGCCGAGGTGGGCGTCAGCATTTCCGGCATGCCCGGCCCTCCCTTCGGCCCCTCATAGCGAATGATGACGACGTCGCCACGGTGAATCCCGCCATGCTCGAGGGCCGAGAGCATTTCCTCCTCGCTGTCAAAAACCCGGGCGGGCCCGGCGAATCGCGATCCCTCCTTGCCGGTGATCTTCGCCACCGCCGTACCCGGCGCCAGATTGCCCGTCAGAATCGTGATGTGCCCGGTCGGTTTGAGCGGCTGCTCGACCGGCTGAATGATCTTCTGCCCGTCGGCGAGCCCCTTGTTGGTCGCCAAGTTCTCGGCGAGGGTCTTGCCGGTCACCGTCAGGCAGTCGCCGTTGAGCAGCCCCTTGTCAAGCAGGTACTTCATCAGTCCGCTGGTGCCGCCGATCGAATGGAGGTCCTCCTGAACGAATTTGCCGCTCGGCTTGAGGTCGGCGAGGTACGGGATTCGGCGGGAGACCGCCTGGAAGTCGGCCGGTTCCAGCGGGACGCCGACGCTGCGAGCCATCGCAATCAGATGAAGGACCGCATTCGTCGAGCCGCCGAGCGCCATAATCACCACCATGGCATTCTCGAAGGCCGGCCGCGTCATGATGTCCCGCGGCTTGAGGTCCCGCTCCAGCAGGTGCAGCAGCACCCCGCCGGCCCGGCGGCATTCGGCAAGTTTGTCGGGGTGCTCAGCCGGGATCGAAGCCGAATCGGGCAGGGCCATGCCCATCGCCTCAATCGCCGTGGCCATGGTGTTGGCGGTATACATGCCCCCGCAGGCTCCGGCACCGGGGCAGGCGTGCCGGACAATGTCGCCGCGGCGGGCGTCATCGATGCGGCCGGCGACATACTCGCCGTAGCACTGGAAGGCCGACACGATGTCGAGCGGCGTGCCATCGGCCAGGTGTCCGGGCCTGATCGTCCCGCCGTAGACCATCAGCGCCGGCCGATTCAGCCTGCCCATCGCGATCAGGCAGCCCGGCATGTTCTTGTCGCACCCCGGAATCGCGACCAGGCCGTCGTACCACTGAGCCTGCATCACCGTCTCGATTGAATCGGCGATGATGTCCCGCGACGGCAGCGAATAGCTCATGCCGTCGGTACCCATCGAAATGCCGTCGCTGACGCCGATCGTGTTAAACCGCATGCCGACCAGCCCGCTGGCAGTCACCCCCTCGCGAACCGCTGCCGCAAGGGTGTCGAGGTGCATGTTGCAGGTGTTGCCCTCGTACCACATGCTCGCGATCCCGACCTGGGCCTTGGCGAGGTCCTCAGGCGACAGCCCCGTGCCAAGCAGCATCGCCTGCGAGGCTCCCTGCGAACGGGGCTGGGTGATGCGGGAACTGTAGCGGTTCAAAGCGGCCATCGATTGACTCCGAGTGGGGGAACTCGGGCAGAATAGTGGCTTGGAGCCCAAGAGGAAAGTCACCGCCATGCCCGCCCGCCCAGCGTTCATCTATCTCGACGTCGGCAACGTCCTGGTGTCGTTCGACCACTCCCGGGGGCTCCGGCAGATCGCGGCCGCCAGCGGGGTCGAACTGCCGACAGTCGAGGGCTTCTTCCACGACCGCGACCTGCAGCAGCGGCTTGAAGCCGGCGAGGTGCGGTGGGCCGAGGCCCACGCCGAGTTCTGCCGGCTCACCGGAGCAACGGTTCCGCTCGCTTCGTTCTCACGGGCAGCGGGCGACATCTTCAACTTGCGGACTGAGATGCTGCCGGTCCTCGCTGCCCTCTGGCGGCTTAGGCTGCCGGTTGGCCTGCTCTCCAACAGCTGCGAGCCGCACTGGCAGTTCATCTGCGGTAGCGGCTACGCCCTGCTGCCGCGGGCCTTTTCGATCGTTGTCCTCAGCCACGAAATCGCCGCCGCCAAACCCGATCCGGCCATCTACGCCCACGCCGTGGCAGCTGCCGGGGTCGCTCCGGAAAGAATTTTTTTCTGTGACGACATCGAGCCGAACGTCGCCGCCGCTCGCACCGCCGGCTGGGACGCCGAGGTCTTCGTCTCAGCGAATCGCCTCGTTGCCGACCTCGGCCGCCGCGGCCTCAATCTCGGGCTCTAGCTTTCCGCGGAAAAATTGCCGGGGCTCTGTCGTTCTCGCAGCGGCTTGTCGCGAAAGACTGCCAGCTCTCGTCAGGCCGGTGCGGGCCTCGCCCCCTTGGGCTGGGCCAGCGGCCGCCGCCGGTGCCGTTGCCGTTGCCGACAGAGACCTGCGAAGGCCTCTGTCATGCCCGGCCCGGTCACCCATCGGGGCTCAGAAGCCCAAGCACATCGGCCTCCGCGAACTTCCCCTCGAGCAGCACGGTCTCGCCGCTGACGAGCACCGGCACCCGCAGACCGTAGCGGGTCCGCAGGTCCTCGTCCGCATCGACATCGACAACCTGGCAATTCGGGGCGTGCTCCGCCAGCAGGTCCTCAGCCCGCTCGCAGAGGTGGCAGCCGACTCGAGAATAGAGCGTCAACCACGCATTCATGACGAATCCTCTCCCGGCGGCGGACGAAAGTCGGCATGATATACTGCGGCTTTCGCCGGAACATCTCGGCCAGTCTCCTTGAGCGGCCCGACGCGTGGTGGCAGGCGGCCGCCGCCTTCCGGAGATCGTCACCCACCGCATTGGAACGCCGGCAACCTCCTCGCCCCCCGCACCGCATGAGCCGTGACGCCGCCACCATCGAAGAATTCCTCGCCGTCCTGCGGAAAAGCGGTCTGGTCGAGGCTGGCCGGCTGGAAGAGGCGGCCGCTCCCTGGAAAGGTACAACCGGGCCGCTCCCCGACGCCGTCCCCGAGGCCTTCAAGAAGTAGTGTAAAGACAAGGACAAGTATAACGACGGCAAGGAAAACGAGCCTAAGCCGGACTTTCTCCAGAAGAAAGAGAAGGAAAAGAAGTCCAGCGAGCGTGTTCGTCTGACGGCCCGGAAGAATCGCCGGACGGCTGCCGACTATCCGTACGCGGCCCTCGTCTTCGGCAAGACCCACGTCAAGTTCCAGATCGCACTCGGCCCCGGCGAGCGTGGTCCCTCCGGCTCAGAGCCTTACCGACC
>CAZIQV010000020.1:0-15261 GCA_964541275.1 uncultured Chitinophagaceae bacterium
TGGGCATAGCCGCGGTCTTCGGCCCCGCAGGTTGCGTAACGGACATGGCCGATCGCCGCCCGGCCGCCATGCTGGGCCATCAGGCTTTCGAACTTGCCGCGATGGCTCATCCGGAACACCTCGCTGACGCTGCCGACCTCTTTGTGCGTGGCGAGCAGCTGGCTGCGGCCGGGGTTCCAGACCGTCATGCCGGCCGAAAGCTGGCCCCGGTTCTGAATATCGAGCAGCATCCGCGGGATCAGTCGCGAAACCTCTTCAGGGCCGCCGGGCGGGCAGAGACCGCTCGGCTCGCCGGTCGGCAGATGGTAGACGGCCGCCAGGCCACACTCGTGCTTGAGATCGCTCACGGTGCCCTCGGCATGGAGAAAATTTCGCTCCCGCAAAGCCGTCATGCTAGCAGACGCCGGCGAAAATTCCGCGGTCTCGAAGCAGAGCAGCGGCGTGACCGACGGTGAGTAGCCCCTGCGGTCGCTCGCAAGCTACGATACCGATTCGGCGGTGGCTGGGGCCTCCGCCTCCCCTGGAATCCTCCGAGACCATGCGCAACCCGACCCGGCCGGAAACGATCGCCGCGGCCCGCCTGATCGTTGTCAAAGTCGGAACCCGCGTCCTGACGGGCCCCGACGGGCTGCTCGACGCCGACCGGATTGCAGCGATCGGCCGGCAATGCGACCGGCTTCTGGCCGCCGGCAGGCAGCTGGTGATCGTCAGTTCAGGGGCTGTTGGCGCCGGCATGGGCCGACTGGGGCTGGCGGAGCGGCCGCGGACGTTGCCCCGCCTGCAGGCCGCGGCGGCGGTTGGCCAGAGCTGCCTGATCGAGGCCTACGAGCGGTCGCTGCGACCGCACGGCCGCCATGTCGCCCAGATTCTCCTTGTGGCTGACGACCTGCAGGACCGCCGGCGGTATCTCAACATCCGCAGCACCCTGCGGGCCCTGCTTGATGAGGGGGCGGTGCCGATCGTCAACGAGAACGACTCGGTCAGTGTCGAGGAACTGCAGACGTCCTTCGGCGACAACGACCGGCTGGCCGCGCTGGTGGCGACACTGCTGCCGGCCGACCTGCTGGTCCTGCTGTCGGACGTCGCGGGGCTCTACGACCGGCCGCCGACGGAGGCCGACGCAAGGGTCATCCCATTGGTGCCGGTGGTCGACGCGGCGACCGAGCGGCTTGCTCGGGACCGAGCCGGGGGGCTCTCCAAGGGCGGGATGGCCAGCAAACTCGCGGCAGCGCGGATGGTGACGACATCGGGCTGCCACTGCGTCATCGGCCCGGGACGCCGGGACGACGTCCTTGAGGCGATCTGCGGCGGCGACGAGGTCGGTACGCTGTTTCCCGCCCGGCGGGGTGTCATGCCCGCCCGGAAACGCTGGCTGGGGTGGTCGGCCCCGACCAGCGGAAGCCTGGTGGTCGACGCCGGTGCCCGGCTGGCGGTGGTTGATCGGGGCAGCAGCCTGCTGCCGGCGGGTGTGGTCTCGATCTCCGGCAGCTTTGGGCCGGGCGACATCGTCACGCTCGAGACACCCGAGACCGGAATCTTCGCCCGCGGCCTGGTCAAGTATGCGGCTGCCGATCTTGAGCGGATCCGGGGCCTGCAGACCGACGAGGTGCTCGAGCGACTCGGACGCTGTGGCTGTGACGCGGTCATCCACCGCGACGACCTGGCTGTGATCGCGCAGGATCGGCCCGACCGGAACACGCCGCTTCCAGAGACGACGGGCTGACCCCACGATGCTCGAGCAACTTCTGATCGTCCTCATCCTGATCCTTGCCAACGGATTTTTTTCCGGCGCGGAGATGGCGATCGTCGCCAGCCGCCGGGGGCGGCTCCAGCACCTGGCCGAACAGGGCGATCAGGCCGCCGCCAAGGCGCTCGACCTGGCGGCGAGCCCGGACAAATTCCTGCCGACCGTCCAGATCGGGATCACCCTGGTCGGGACCCTGGCGGCCGCCTACGGCGGCGACCAACTGGTCAGTGCCTTGGCGGCCTGGCTGGCGGCCAATGGCCCGCCGAGCCTCCAGGCCGTCGCCCGGCCGGTTGCGCTGACGGTCTTCGTCGCCCTGCTGTCGTTTTGCACGCTGTTGTTGGGAGAGCTGGTGCCCAAGCGGCTGGCCCTGCGGCGGGCGGAGGCCTTTGCCCGGCTGGCTGCGCCGGTCATGCAGGTTTTCGCCGCCCTCACCCGGCCGCTCGTCTGGCTGATGGGGATTTCGACGTCGGCAGTGCTGTTTCTGCTTGGCGCGCACAAGCAGGACGGCCCCAGCGTTTCGGTCGACGACATCGAACACCTGCTGGAGGCAGGCCGGGCCGAGGGCGTGCTCGAGGCGGTCGAGCAGGCGGTGGCAGCCGAGGCCCTGCGGCTCGGCGAGCGGACCGTCCGCGACATCATGCGGCCCCGGATCGACCTCGACGCCATCGACATCGACACCCCGGCGGCGGAGGTGCTCGGTGCGATCGCGATGGCCGGCTATTCACGGCTGCCCGTCTATGAAGGATCGCTCGATCAGATTCTTGGCTATGTCTCGATCCGCGATGTGCTGCGGCAGAACTGGATGGGCTGGCCGATCGAACTCCGGAAGATGCTGCACAAGGCCCTGTTTGTGCCCGAGACGATGCCGCTGGATCGGCTGCTGGAACTCTTTCAAAAGGAGCGGAACCAGCTGGCGATCGTGCTCGATGAATACGGCGGGACGGAAGGGCTGGTCACCCTTGAGGATGTCGTCGAAGAACTCGTCGGTGAGATTCGGGATGAGCATGACCACGACGGCGACGCCGACTTCGTCACCCGCGAGGACGGCTCGTGGTTGGTCGACGGCGGCCTCGCAATCGACGATCTGCTCGAGCGGCTCGCCATCCGCGACCCCGGCGGCTCCCGGGACTACTCGACCGTTTCAGGCCTGGTGCTCGATGAACTCGAGCGAATTCCCCGGGTGGGCGATGCGTTGGAGTGGAACGGGCTGGCGATCGAGGTGGTCGACATGGATGGCCGGCGGATCGACCGGCTGCTCATTCGAAGGCTTTCGGTCCCGGGCTGACTTGCGGTCCTGGGTTGACTGGAGCCGCGACGATTCGCTGCACCACCGCCGGCTGTTCGTTCCGCCGCAGCACCGCCCGCCAGACCGGAGCCCCGGCCAGCCGCGTCCGCCGCTCGAAATGCGTCCGGTCGGCGCCGTTCGGGCCGCCGGCAGGCTCGTCGGACGGCGGCCCGTATTGGCCGGTCGCAGCGGCGGCGGCGACCGCCTCGAGAAAATATTCTTCGACGTCGGTCCAGATGTGCAGGCGTCCGCCCGGCGGAAGCAGCCTGCCGGTGTGCCGCAGGAATGACGGGTTGAGGATCCGCCGCTTGCGATGCCGGGCCTTCCACCAGGGATCGGGAAAGTAGACGTGCACCCCGGCGACGCAGCGATCGCCGAGCAGATTCGCGCACAGCTGCATCGCATCGCCGTGGATGACGAGCCCGTTGCGACTGCCAGCCGTCGCCAGTCTGCCGGCGGCGAGCCTCGCATAGCCGCCGCTGACCTCGATTCCGAGGTAGTTTCGGCGTGGCTCTGCGGCGGTCGCGGCGGCGAGGAACATTCCTTTGCCCGAACCGATTTCGAGTTCGACCGGCTGCTCCGTCGCGAAGAGGTCGGCCGGGTTCAGCGGCGCCGGCAGGCTTGTGAGCGAAACCAGGTGCCGGGAGAGATCGAGATCGGCGGGGGGTTTCCGCGGTGGACGACGGGGCATCGCGGGCCGTCAGGCGAGAGGGGGGTCGGCGGTTTCAGGGTCGCTCGGGGACAGGAAATCGACCGGGAGCGGAACGCCTTTGATCATCCCCTCGACAACAACACCATCGTCGACGAACCCTTGAAAACGGCAGACGATCATCGCCCTGGGCCGGACCCGTACTCGCTCCACCGCGATGACCAGCCGGTCGCCCGGCCGCACCGGCTCGCGGAACCGCACCTCTTCGAGGCCGCCGAATCCGATCACCTCGGCTTCGAGCAGGCGGTGCTTCTTCGAGAAATAACTCGAAAGCTGGGCTGCCGCCTCGCACATCAACACGCCCGGCATCAGCGGCACATGCGGGAAGTGGCCGCGAACCCAGAATTCGTCATCACCGACATCTTTAAAGCCAACGCAGAGCCCCCGCGAGATGTCCTCGTGGACAATCGCGGTCAACTGCTCCATCTCGAACCGCTGCGGGTTGTACCGGCGGATCTCATCGCGGTCGGCGATGATCCGGCTCAGGTCGTACTCGCTGGGATGAATAATCAGGTCGCGGGCGGGCACGGTGGCAGTTCCCTCAAAGGACCCTTGGTTGGTCGGCGGTGCCGGCGGACCGGTCAGGTCTTGATGTGCTTCCGTTTTGCCTTCCGGGCTTTACTGTTGGCCGGCCGTGAACCGTGATTCGCCTTTTTGAGAGTGCGGTGAGGCTTGGACATACTGCGGGATCCTCGAGGGTTTTCACCGGACCGTCGCCGGGGTCTGGAGATTACCACGGTGGCGACGGCGACACCACCGGGGGCAGGCAGGCTTACGGAAGCCTCTCGGATGCCCGCCTCTCGGCCTCGAGGGCCTCGCGGACCGATGTCCGCAGCATGTCGACGAAGCTGGCCACAAAAAACCCGAACATCCCGCCGAGCACCGCCGATGAGACCCCGCCGAGCAGGGCGCCGGGCAGCGATGCGGAAGTCAGCACCACGAGAGCCACGCCGCCTGCGACGCCGCCGACAACGCCGCCGATGCCCGCCGAAATCGGCAGGAGCCGGCCGACCCGGGTGCGGCGTTCGAGATGGGTCGGGGCGGCTGGCGGCACCGCTGTCGGCTGAAAGCGTCCGCCTCGGCGAGCGAGATCGCGGTCGGTCGCCTCCTGCATGCGGGTGCCGATCGCGTTGCCGGCCACGTGCATGCCAATGCTGCCGAGGACGACGATGGCGGCAAGCCAACCGGCGAGCCCGAGCCAGTTGATGGCTGCAAACGCAATTGCCAGCGTGACCGAGAGCCAGAGGAAGGTTGTCAGCCGCATGCGAATGAGCGCCGGGAGGCGAATGAGGGAGGGGTGGCTCAAGAGCCAGTTTCATAATAGTGCCGGAGGCCCATCGCCAACCGGGTCGGGTTTGCGGGGTTGCTCGGAAAACCGCGTTCAGGGGTCGCTCCGGCGGCGGGGGCGATGGCATGGTCTGACAAGGCACCGACTCAGACCGGGCGGCTACCTCTCGCCCGCGACGCGGCAGCCGCCGGTCCGCACCGGTCACTCGATCTCGACCGCGTCGGTTTTGTAGATCGGCAGCAGCCGGTAATAGACCTCGAGCGTGAGGATGGCCAACGCCGTGTGGGCCAGGCGGCCGGCCGGGGCGAGGTGCCGGTCGCGGGCGGTTTCTTCGGTAGCCCCCTGCGGGTTGATCAGATACCAGCTGCCAATCTCGCAAGCCTTGCCGCCGAAGCCCGGGTGGCGGGGATTGGTCAGGCTCGCAGGCGTCGCCTGCATCATGACGAGATAGTCCCGATTGCGGCGGTTCCAATGCCTCCAGGCCGGGTGATTCGTCTGCAGCAGAATCTGCGCGAGGTAGAAGTTCCGGTAGAGCTGAAGGGCAGGATGGGTCTTCGACTTCAGCAGCCGTTCAACCCCCGCGAGCAGCCGCGGATCATCCCGTCTCCAGCCGGTGTACATCCGGCTGAGCAGGCCGACCGCCGACGTGCATTCGTTCGGCTTCTTGTCGCGTGAGTTGGCGTAGGAGGCCAGGTAGTGATATCTGGTCAGGTCACGGGCGGGGTCCGCAGCGGCGGCGACGAGCTTGGCCTGACCCCGGCCACGCCCCGCGGCCGCCGGCGGGCAGAGGCTCGTCAGAAACCGGTCGGTATCGCGGAACACGTCGGAGTGGACCGGGATGCCGGCGAGCTGGGTGCTCTTGAGGGCGACAACCTGCCAGCCGGTCACGGTGACGTCACCCGGCTGCCCCGGTTCGTAACGCCAGCCGCCGAGGGGATGCTGATGCCTCGCGAGGAAACTCGCCAGGGCGGTGACGTAGCGTTTCAGGTCGGGGTCGCCGGTCATGCCGTAACACTCGGCGAGGGCGAGCGCGGTGATGCCGTACCCGTAGAGGTCGCCGACAAAGCTCGGAACAAACGTGGGGTCGTCTGGATGCAATTCCTCCAGCTCAATGTCGAGCGTCGTCTTGAGCCGCTCAACGCCCCGGTAGACAACCTCTTTGTAAGGGCCGCCGATGTGCGTGTTGCCCGCGCCGAGAAAAGGCAGCAACGCGATTGCCGTGCTCGCCTTGGTGCGGCCCTCAATCCAGCCCTTGCCCCGGCATTCGCACCGCCGGCCAGGATTGCCAAAGGTGTCGATGCAGTGGGGCTGTTCAAAGCTCCACGAGCCGTCGCCCGCCTGATGCCGGGCCAGCCACAAGAGGCCCCGCTCGACGGCAGCCTCGCTCGCCGCCGACCCGCCGCGGGCCTTCGCCGCTTCGCCGCGGGCCGTTCCAGACCGCCGGCCGACAGCCCGTTTGGCCTCGGCGGCCGTCGCCCGCCCGGCGGCTTCTCCTCCAGACGCCTGCCCGCCGCCCGCCGGCCGGGGAGCGGGCTCGCCGCGGGCGGCAGCCCCGGCACCGGGAGCCTCGCCGGCTGCTGCCATCGCGGCCGGCTGGCGGTCTGCTGACGGCTGCTCGGCGGTGCCGTCGGCCGCTGGGCCAGCCGCGGAATCGAGAGCGGAGTCCGCAGCGTCAGCGACGCGGTCCGCCGGTGCCTCCTGCTCGGTGTCCGCGTCCGCCGGCTGGTCGGCCTCCGCCGGCTGGTCGGCCTCCGCCGGCTGAATCACGGTCGCTTGGGCATCAACGCCGAGGGTTTCACCGGCGTCGGCCCCGGCTTCCGCGCCGAAATCGATCACCAGGGCCGCCAGCTGCTGTGGCGGTGACGGCTGGCGGGTGGCCCAGAGGGTCAGCGCGATTGCCAGGATCAGGTGGCCGGCAAAGCTCAGGTAGACGGCGCGGACACCCGCATCGGCCATCACCCGTTCAAGCCACGAGCCGGCGTCTGCCGGTGGCTGGGAAGCCTCGTCTGGTTGTGCCGGTTGTGCCGGCATGGCTGATTCCTGACTCGGTCCGATCGACGCCCGCGGTCGCGGAGCAGGGGGCGGTACGACCCAACCCAAACTGGTATCGACAGGCTGCCGCCGGCTTCATCAGATCGGCTGCCGACGGGTTGCGACACCGCCCCACCCGACGTATTGTAACGGGCTTGCACGTTCTGTTTCCGCGCCCGCTCCGGAATCGCACCATGGCCAAAAGCAAGAAAAAACTCGAGGTTGTCCACCTTGTTTGCGAGGAAACGGGCGACATGAACTACACGCTCCGGCGGAAAACCGGGGGCGAAAAACTGCATTTGAAGAAATATTCGCCACGGCTTCGGCGACACACGATCCACAACGAAAAGAAGAAGAAGTAGCCGCCGGCCGGCTGCGACCGGCCGATTCACGCTCAGGGCTCCGGCAGCCCGGCGAGCAACTGCTCAGGGTCTCCGGTGTCGCTGGTGAACTCCAGGCCGATCACCACCGCGACCAGAGGGATCTCGCCGAGGCCGGTGGGTGGAAGTTTGACCAGGTCCTTCAGCGTCGTCACGGCTAAGTCGGCGCCTGCGGCGGCGGCCTTGTCGGCGAGCAGCGAGACGTCGGCGGCCGAGTAGGGATGATGGTCAGGGAAGGTGGCGAAGCCGACCAACGCCGCCGCCTGTTCTTCCAGAGACGCCCGGAACGGAGCCGGATTGCCAATGCCGGAAAAGCCGTAGACCGAGCGGCCGGCGAGGTGCCCGAGCGGCAGGGTTTGTCCGTCGGCCGAGCGGAGTTCCCGCGGTCGGTGCGCGGTCTCGAACCAGGGAACCTGCCGCCTGCCGAGGTGCCGCCAGCAGGCCTCTTGGATCTGGCGACGGGTTGCGTCGCTGACCCGGTCGGCTCTGGTCAGCACAATGCCGTCGGCCCGGGCGATACTCCCAAGCGGCTCGCGGAGCAGGCCGCGGGGCAGCAGGCGGCCGCAGCCGAAGGGGTCGGTCGCGTCAATGACCAGCAGGTTGACGCTGCGGGCCAGCCGGCGATGCTGAAAGCCGTCATCGAGGATGGCGAGTGTCGCGCCGCCCCGCTCGGCCGCCTCGACAGCCTCGATCCGCCTGCGGCTGGCATGGTGGGGGACGCCCGGCACCAGCAGACCGAGTTCCGCCGCCTCGTCGCTCAACTCCCCCGCAGCCGCACCGTAGCCGCGACTCACGATCGCCGGCCGCCAGCCGCGGGCGGCGGCACGAGCCGCCAGCCAGGCGACCAGCGGCGTCTTGCCGGTGCCGCCGACGGTGAGGTTGCCGACCGACACCACCGGCAGCGGCGGTCGATCGACGCGAACGATTTCGGCGTCGAAGGCCCGATTCCGCAGGCTGACCGCTGCTGCGTAAGGCCATGAAGCGAGCGTCAGGCCGGCCCGTAGGACCGTCGCTGCGGGGCCCCGCTGCCGACCATCGACCAGCCGGCGGAAACTCTCGGCGTCGGGAAGCATCGGTTCTCCGGGCCGTTTCGCGGGCAAGGGGACGCTCGGCCGCCGCCCCAGGGGTGCCCGCGGCGGACCAACCCCCGAGGCGTTTTGAACGTCCGGCCACGGGGGTGCGGTTGCCGCCTGCGTTCGAGTCTGCGGGCAATCGCACAATTTCTGCTGAAAAGTGCCAGTCGGCGAGCAGCTTTCCGAGACGAATCACGTACAATAGGGGAGAAATTCAAGCGGCGTCAACGCGGCTCGCGATCGGTCTGGCCGGCAGACGATGCGGCGGTGTTGCCGCGGAGCGGAACCGGGCCCACAGCGGGTGTCCGCAGCACCCCCAGGGGAGCGTGTCATGGCGTCGATCGACCAGCAGGCAGACGGAGGGCTTACTCTCTCAGACTGGCCCGATGCCGAGCGTTCCAAAGCGTCCCGATACCTTGCCCAGCGGCTCGCCGAGACCCGGGCTGATTACAAAAGCGTCGCGTTGGCGGGCTTCGCTCTCGGTGCCGCTGTCGCAGGTCTGGCCTGGCTGGCAGCCGGCATTTTGATTGAGCACTGGTGGCTGGCCGGAGGCATGCCCCTGTGGCTTCGCTGGGCCTGGCTGCTGGTCGGACTCGCCGGGGCCGTTGCCGCGGCCATCCGTTGGCTGGTGCCGCTGCTCCGCTACCGCGTTAACCTCGTCTACGCGGCCCGGTCGATTGAGCGGGAGTTTCCCGAACTGCACAACGATCTGGTCACTGCGGTGCTCGTCCGGTCGCCGGCAGCCTCCGACAGCCGGGCGATCCGGATCGCAGCGTCGCTCGATCATCGGGCCGCCCGGCAGCTGAAAAGCGTGCCGGTTGACGGCGTCATCGACAAACAGCATCTCGTCCGGCTGGCGGCAGTGCTGGCGGTGTTGGTGATCGGCGGCTCGCTCTACACCCTGCTGTCCCCGAAAAACCCCTTTGTTTCGGCCGCCCGCCTCATCGCTCCCTGGTCGGGATGGGCGGCCCCGTCGCGGGTGAGCATCGAGTCGATCGAGTGTTTCTGGGGCAGTGTTCAGGACCCCGGCAGGGCCGCGGGCGGCCTGCCGATCGTCGGCGGCCGGCTTCTCGACGAGCGGCGGAGGCTCGAACTCAGCGGGGGCCAGACGCGGCTGGTCAGGGGGCGGCAACTGCTCTTTGCGGCCTCGATCGCCCACCTCGGTGCTGCCGAGGTGCCGGTCGTCGAGGTGACGCCGCTGCTCGACGATGGTCGGGTCGATCGGCGAGCCGAGGCGTGGCAGGCCCGGCTGCGGTGGTCGGCCGAGGCTGACCGCTACGTCGCGAGGCTGCCGGCGAGCGGTACCGGGCTCGATCGTTCGGTGCGGCTCCAACTCGCTGCCGGTGACGCCCGGAGCAAAGCGGTCACCGTGCAGGTCATCGACGCCCCGTCGCTTCTGGTGCGGCAGGCGGAATACCGCTTTCCCGCCTACACCGATCGGCCCCCCGAGCAGCGGCAGTGGCAGGGCGATCTGCGGGGGCTCGAGGGGACCGAAGTGCTGCTCGATGTCGAATCGAACGAGCCGCTCGATGCCGCCTGGATCGACTTTCTCGACACGCAGCGAGAGGATGATCTGCGGCTGCTCGTCAGCCGCGAAGAGCCCACCCGGGCCCAGGGCCGGCTTTCCCTGCGGCTTTCCGCCGATCGCACGGCGGCGGAACACCCTTCCTACAGGCTGCGGTTCCGACCCCGCGGCGACGATCGAACGGGTGACCAGCAGATCATCGACGAGCCGCTGACCCATCGGATCGAGGTGCTGCCCGACCTCGCGCCCGAGGTGTCGATCGACCATCCGGTCGAGACGCCGCTGCGGGTGCCTCCCCGGGCTCCGGTCCGGATCAAACTGCAGGCGGTCGATCCAGACTACGCCCTTACGGAGGTCCGGGTTGAGACTCGAGCTGAGGGGGGCGGGGGCGTGCGGAGCCGGGTGCTCTGGCGGGTCGATCCCGATCAGCCCGACGGTCGCGCCGCCGGCGGACTGCGGGCGAGCACGCGGATCGTCCCGGCTGAGGAGGCGGCCGGGGCCGCCGTCATCGAATACCGCGGGGTCGCGATCGACAATCGACACCCGGAGCCGAACACGGCGGCGACGCCCTGGCGGCAACTCATCGTCGATGAGCTCGCCCCACCCCCGTCCGACCCCGAGCCGCAGTGGCCCGATCGAAAGCCGACCGATGCCGGCGGCGACCAGTCGGCCGCGGGCGAATCATCCCAGCCGAGCGCCGCCGGCGGGGCCGAGTCGAAGCCGCAGCCGACCGACCCGCGGGACGAACCTCGATCAGACGAGGCGACCGGGAAGCCTTCTCCGCAGTCTGAAAAACCGTCCCCGCAGTCTGAAAAAGGGGATCAGCCGCCCGGCGATTCGGGAATGCAGGATGCTGGCGGCGTCGCCGGTCCCGGTGAGGGCCAGGGCGAGGGGGGCGATCAGGCCGCCGGGCAGCAAGCTGGCGGCCAGCGGCAGGCCGAAGGGGCCGCGTCCGATGCCAATGAGTCGAATGGTGGGGCGGATGGCGGCCGGCAGCCGGCCGGTGAGCCGGCGGCCGACAGCCCGCTGAAAAGCCGGGGTGACACAGGCCGCGATAGCGGCGGTGGCGACGTCAAGGCCGCCGATCCCGGCGGTGAGCCGAACGCCGATGCGGGGAAACCCAGCGGACCGAAAGGCGATGCTGACGGCGCCGAGGCTGGCAGCCGGCAGCGTCCGGGAGCGGCCGAGGAGGCCGATTCTTCCGGGGCCGAGCAGGACCGGATGCAGGGCCGCGGCGACGGCGCGTCGGCGGCCGAGGCGGCGGGTGATCGACAGCCGGCTGCCGCCGAGGGACCGACCGATGATGCTGCGGCAGATGCTCCGCCAAAGCCCGGCCTTGCCAGCGATGGGATCGACGACGGCGAGGCCCTTGAGCGGATTCTCGATCATCGGCGGCGACAGAACCCGACTGCGAACGATGGTCGCGAGCAAGGCGACCGGGCCGCCGACGGCGAGTCTGCCTGTCGGCCCGAGGCGGGCGAGCCCTGCGGCGAGGCGGGGTGCAAAACCTGCCAGGGCGGCGGTGCCGGCGGGGGCACGGCTGGCGGGGGCCAGGCCGCGGGCGGACAGTCGGCCGAGGAGCCCGGCGGCGGGCAGCCGGCAGGCGATCAGTCGCCCGCCGCCGAGCCGACCGACACGGCCGATTCTGCGGCGGGCGAGGATGCCGCGGCGGGCCGATCGGGCTCGCCCGACGCCGGCGGTGGCTCTCCAGCGGGGCAGCCGGGGGAGATGCCGGCCGCCGAGGGAGCTTCCGGCGGGAAGGGTGCGAATGCCGACCCCGAGGCGGATGCAGCGGCAGCTGACGCTGGCGGAAATGACGACGCGGCGGCCGACATGCCCGACGGGAAGGCTGCCGGTGAAGGTGGCGAGCCCGACAAGCCCGGCACCAACGACGCTGCGGCCCGGCCCGAAGATCGGCTCGGCGAGCCGAAGGACGGTGGATCGTCGTCTGCACAGCCAGATTCCGGGGGCGAGCCGGCGGCAGCGGGCGACCCCGACGCAGCCGCTGCCGGCGACGCCAGCGGGACGCCCGCCGCGAGCACGACGGGAGGCGGCGGCCAGAAGGGCGGCGACCAACCCGATGACCGGGATGACCCGGCAGAGACCGCCGAGGCCAAGCCGCTGGAGTTTGAGCGGCAGGACCTCTCTGGCATTCGCCGGGCGGCCGATCTGGCGCTGGATCACCTTCGCGATGCGGTACGGTCGGGCGATGACGAGGTGCTTGACGAACTCGGCTGGAGTCCGGAGCAGGCCCAGGATTTTCTGGACCGCTGGGACCTGATGCGACGGCAGGCCGAAACCGACGACCCCGGCAAGCGGGGCGAGTTCGACCGCACCCTTCGCAGTCTCGGGCTGCGGCCCGACGGCGCGAGGTCTTCGGGGCAGGTGCCGACCGAGCGGCGGGGCCCCCAGGCCGACGGTCGGCGAACCAAGCCGCCCCTCGATTACCGCGAACGCTTCAAGGCCTTTCTCAAGGGAACCGGCGGCCGGCTGGAGAGCGAATGAGCGACGTTGCCGGACCGCGGTATCTCGTCGCCTTCGGGCCGACCCGGGTTCCTCACTGGTTCACCGATGTCCTTGTCCTCGGCGGCGGGCTGGCCGGGCTGCGGGCCGCGCTTGCGGTCGACCCCCGACTCGCCGTCCTGGTCGTCAACAAGGATGACCTCAACGAGTCGAGCAGCCAGTGGGCGCAGGGGGGCATCGCCGGCGTCGTCGATCCCGAGGATCGCTTCGACATGCACGTGGCCGACACCCTCAAGGCCGGCGGCGAACTCTGCGATCCTGCGGTGGTCGAGGGGGTCGTCCGCGAAGCGCCCGACCGCATCGCCGAGCTGATCGGCTGGGGCACGCAGTTCGACCTCCGCGACGGCGGGCTCGACCTCGGTCGCGAGGGGGGCCACAGCCATCACCGGATCGTCCATGCCCTCGGCGATGCCACCGGCCGCGAGGTGATGCGGGCGGTGATCGAGCGGGCCCGGGCCACTCCGAATATCGAGGTCTGGCCCGAGACCTTCACCATCGATCTGGTCACTCACGAGGGAGTTTGCCGCGGGGCTCTGGTCTGGCATCCGGGCCGCGGCAAGACGATGATCTGGGCCCGGCGAACGATCCTCGCCACCGGCGGCGCCGGGCAGATCTATCGCGAGTCGACCAACCCCGCCGGCGCCAGCGGCGACGGGATCGCCCTGGCCTGGCGGGCGGGGGCGGCGGTCCGCGACATGGAATTCATGCAGTTTCATCCGACGGTGCTCTACATCGCCGGCGGCAGCCGCAGTCTGATTACCGAGGCGGTTCGCGGGGCCGGGGCCCACCTCGTCGACCGGGACGGCCGCCGCTTCATGCCCGACTTCGATGCTCGCGGCGAACTTGCCCCTCGGGATGTCGTCTCGCGGGCGATCACCGAGGTGATGCGGAGGACCGCCCATTCCAACGTCTATCTCGACCTGTCGCACCTCGATGCCGCAATGGTCCGCCACCGGTTTCCCGGCATGGCGAAGCTCTGTCGCAAATTCGGCCTCGACCTTGCCACCGACCGGATTCCGGTGCGGCCGGGAGCTCACTACATGATCGGCGGAGTGGTGGTCGATGACCGCGGCCGGACGACGGTTCCCCATCTCTTCGCCGCTGGCGAGGTGACCTCCAGCGGACTCCACGGCGCCAACCGGCTGGCCAGCAACAGCCTGCTCGAAGGGCTCGTCTACGGCAGCCGTGCCGGAGAATTGGCCGGCTGCGAGGCGGGCGAGGATGCGGCGGCGGCGTCCGGCGAACCGTTTGCCGTTCCGCAGATCGGCCAGCCGGCCGCTGAGGAGCCGACCGAGGGGCCTCCCGGAGAGGCCCTCGACCTCGCCGACATTCGCAATTCGCTTCGCAGTTTGATGTGGCGGCAGGTTGGCGTTGAGCGGTCGGGCGAGTCGCTTGAGGAGGCGGCCCAAACCGTCGCCGGCTGGTGCCGCTATGTGCTGCCCCGGCAGTTCACCAATCCCCAGGGCTGGCAGTTACAGAACCTGCTGGAAGTGGGCCGGCTGATGATTCAGGCTGCGGCAGCCCGGCGGGAAACTCGGGGCGTTCATGTACGATCTGATTTTCCGGCGACATCGGACGACTGGAGGCAGCACCTCTGCTGGCAGCGGGATCGAGCGGAGCCCTGGTCGGTGCCGGTCGCCGCTGCTGCCGCCGAGGCTGTTTCCACCGCAGGCCCGGCCGGCGGGGATTGCCGACCGGCCGGTTCGGGTCAAAAATAGGGCGACAAGCGGGAGCGTCATCTCGGTGCCGGAGGCGTCCTCGTCCTCAGGCGGACGTCGCCCGAGGGCGGTTCCCGACGGCCATGGTGTTCCGATCGCAGGGTTGAATTGAAGGATCTATGACTGAAACAACGACAGTGACCCCGACGGCCGCCGGGAGCGGGGGGAGCGACGGCCCCGCGGCGATGATCGAGGCCGATGGCCTTAGCAAATACTACGGCAGCTTCATCGCGGCTGAAGATATTTCGTTCCGAGTCCCCCGCGGCGAAATCGTCGCCTTCCTCGGTCCCAACGGCGCTGGCAAGAGCACGACGATGAAGATGCTCACCGGCTACCTTGCCCCGTCGGCGGGCCGGGCCCTGATCGCCGGGTACGACATGGCGACGGATCGGCTCGAGGCGGCCGAGCGGCTGGGGTATCTGCCGGAAAATGGCCCGCTCTATCCCGACATGACGCCGCGGAGCCTGCTCGAATTCTTTGCCGACGCCCGCGGTCTGAAGTTTCCCTACCGCGATGAGCGGATCGAGGCGGTGGTGTCGCAGTGCGAACTTGGCAGCGTGATCGGCAAGGCGATCGGCAAGCTCTCCAAGGGGTATCGCCAGCGGGTCGGAATGGCCCAGGTGCTGCTGCATGAGCCCGATGTCTTGGTTTTGGATGAACCGACCAGCGGCCTCGACCCCAACCAGATTCGCGAAGTGCGGGAGACGATTCGCACCCTCGGGCAGGAAAAAACGATCCTGCTGTCGACCCACATCCTGCAGGAGGTCGAGGCGATGGCCGACCGGGTCATTCTGATCGCCGAAGGGCGGATGCGATTCGACGGGAAGCCGGCCGACCTGCTCGCCGGCGGGCAGCGGCTCGATGAGCGGTTCTATGAGTTGACCAAGGCATCGTGACCGCAGCCGGGCTGCGGCGGCCCGTTGAACCGGCTCTCGCCCGGGCGGCTGAGCCAACCGAGCCCCGGCTGGTCCCACGCCGTGGG
>CAZIQV010000021.1:0-14550 GCA_964541275.1 uncultured Chitinophagaceae bacterium
TGATGCCGGGCCGCTCGGAGACGGTTGAAATTGACGATCCGAGGTATGGCTCGACGACCGCAACCTTCACCCCGATGGCCTGGAACCTGGGCATCAACCTGGTCTATTACCCGGCTGGCCGCTCGCGGCGGAGCCTGTCGAGCCCGTACCGGCCGCTGTTCGATGTCGCCGACAACGGCACGATGATGCAGGCGATCGCTGATTTGACCACCAGCCCGTAGTGTCTGCGGCAACGCCCTTTGCAACGGCCCCGCTGCTATGAACTCTCGCGCGGGGAGCTGCCGGCAAAAAGCCCCGGCGGCAAACCCGCGGCTGCGGACAAACGCTGATCGACTCAAGCGACCCGCGAAAACGCCGCGTGGTGGCCGCGTGGTTTTGGGGCGGCCGACCGCCGCCGTTGACAACGACCGCAAAACACCACCGGTTCTTGGCCGGGGGCGTTTGCGGTATGATCAAGCGGTACGCGTGGGCGGGGCCCACGGCCCCCGACCCTCTTCCGGCTGAGATCATTCCGCGATGACCGAATCAAACGAACCGAAAGATCCCTGGGCCGACTTGGCCGAGTCCCTCGGTGCGGAGCCTGCGGCCGATACCCCGCCGCCCGCCGCCCGGCCGAGAACGCCTCCGGCGAAGCCGGCTCCGCTGCGGGCTCCGGCGGCGCGACCGGCGAAGAAAGCCGATTGGAACGACGTCGCCGGCAGCCTGGGGCTGCCCCCCGCGGCGGCGGAGACGACTGCACCGCCGCCGCCACCCCCCGCCCCATCTCCTCCGCGTCCGGCGACGCCAGTATCGAGCGGGGGCTTTGGCGCGGGTCTGCTGGATGAACAGGCCCCGAGCCGGGAGCCGGGTGTTCCGGGAACCGAGCGGCGACCGGCAGGAAAGTCGGCTGGCGAGAAGCTTGAGCGGCCGGCTGAACGTCCGCCGACGGCAGCAGCAGAACCGGCGACGCCGGCGGCGGTGGCGAGCGACGGGGGCACTGACGAGGCTGCCGGCGACCAGGACGAACCGCGTCGCCGCCGCCGCCGTCGCGGTGGTCGAGGCCGGGGCCGCCGCGGAGAGCGGCGGGAACGGGCCGACGAAACAGCCCTTGGGCAGGACGCCGAAAGCCCCCCGGGCTACGGCCGAAACCTTGACGAGGAGCGGGAGGAACGCCGCAGCGGGCCGGCGTCAGTCGGCGGGCTGAAGGCCGATGTGCGGCCGCACGCGCCCTGGGAGGATGAGTTTGGCCGGGGCCTTGATGACGAGGCTGAAGATCTGCTTGACGACGAACCGGCGGTGGCGAGTCCCGCGACGCCGGCAGAGCGGTCCGGTGATGCCGCCGAGGCGGAAGACTCCGACGGCCGTCCCCGCCGCCGGCGTCGCCGCCGCCGAGGGCGACGCAGCCGCGACGATGCCGAAGACGGTAAATCGGTACCGCGGCAGTCGGCCGATGAGCAGGGCGACGCCGGGCCGGCCGACGACGGCCGAGCCGATCGCGGCGAAGCACCGACCGAAACGACTGGCGACGACGATGAGCCGGTCCGCCGTCGCCGCCGCCGTCGCCGCCGTCGGCCGGCGGAGGCTGCCGATGACGCTGGTGAGGCGACTGCCGAGCGTCGTCCACGGCGAGCAGCGGACGAGCCGTCAGGCTCCCGCCGCCGGCCGGCCAAATCGTCGAGCCGGCGTCGGGGCACCAGCCGCAGTGGCGACGCGGACGAAACCCGCCGTCGTCGCCGCGAAACGTTCTCACGGGTCGGCGAAGGCCGCGACGAGGACGACGAAGGACTCGAGTTCCTCGGCATGGACGAGACGGCTGGCGGCACCGCCGGCGGCCAACCCGACAGCGATCAGGAACTGCTGTCGGAAAGCGGCCTCGACAGCGTCCGCGACGTCCCGAGCTGGGTTGAGGCGATCGGTATCGTGATTGCCGGCAACATGGATAGTCGGAAACAGCCGCCCAAGGCCTAGGCTCTGGCTCACAAGGCTGCCGCCGGATGTAGCGATCGGCAGCTCCGAAACTCCCCGGTGGTGTCGGCCGTTGCCCAAGTGGAGCGAGCGGTCGCCCGCCTGCCCCGGCAACTGCCACGGATGGCGTTTTCCGCGGACAGCCAGGCGGAAAGCGAACGCCCCGTTCGCGAGCGGTGGCTGCTCACATTGCGGGCAATCGCCTCTGTTCCAGCCCGAACGGTCCCGTCGCCGTTGGGATAAGCCTGCGTGACACCGGTCGACTTTGCCGGTGCTCGAAGGACTATTCACCGCAAAAAATCGCCCAAAGAGGCGTTCTTATCACTTTTTCGACTCCCTGCGACGCTCATCGTTTTTTGGCGCGGAATTTGCTTCTCACCGTCCCCTGGCGGAGTGGCGGAGAAGGTGTCTTCCGATCAGCCTGCGAGCCGAGAGGTGCTGCCATGGGGCCCGGCGATTCCCTGCTGGCCGAACGCGATCGCGTCGGCTTTGACAACCTGATCATTCTGTCGCGGGCCGATCCGATCATTTGCGGCCATTCGACCGAAACCCGCAACCTGGCCGAGGCAGCGGTGGCCCAGGGGGTTTCGCAGGTGCGGGTGGTCAGTTATCCGCTCGACGTCCTGGAAGCCTCCGACTTGCCGCTGAAGCCGCTGGAGTCGCTCGCCGAGTATGCCCCTGGCATCGAGGTCGACCGGCCCGGTCCGGTTGGCGACTACAAGGTGCTCGACGGGCGGCTCTGCTACGGCATTTCGGGGCACCTTGTCGATCTGCTGGTGCAACTGCCCGGCCGTACGGCGGTGATGAATCTCTATCTGGTGCCGCATGGGCAGATGGTGATGCAGGCGGTGGAGACGGTCCGCGGGCTGGGCGGCCGGGAGACGCCGCTGACGATCGCCGAGGCGGTCGGCTCGGATATCACGAATATCGTCGGCAACGCGGTGGCGACCGGCCGGTACGGCGCCGCGGCGATCGTGCTGCAAAACTACCTCGCCCATGACCTGCCGGTGGCGGTGAGCGACTTTACCCGGCAGTTGATCGTGGCGGCCGGCCGGCAGGTTGACCAGCAGTTGGGCACGGCCTTTGCCGCCCGCCTGGCCGAACGGGTACAGGTCAGCTACCCGGCGATCGACACCGCAGCCTACCTGCGACCGTCACTCAACGAGGCGCAGCAGGCCGACCTGCTGGCGCGGCGGGGGCTCGTCCGCGACGGCTATCTGCTGTTCCTCAGTCGGCTGGCCAAGGCCAAGGGGGTTGGTGATTTGATCAGAGCCTATCGGGCCAGCGATTTTCACGGGCGGCTTCCCCTGGCGATTTGCGGCACCGGCCCCGACGAGCAGGCCCTGCGGGAACTCGCCGATGGAGACCGGACGATTCGATTTTTCAACGATGTCGGCGACCTTGACAAGGTCGCCCTGATGGCCGGCTGCCACGCCTACTGCCTGCCGAGCAAGCCGCAGCCGGAGTTCACCGAAACCTTTGGCATCGCCGTGGCTGAGGCGATGCTCTCCGGCGGTATCGGGCCGGTGATCACCACCCGCACCGGCGGCATCCCCGAGGCGACCGGGAACCACTGCCTCTACCACGCCGCCGGTGATGTCGCCGACCTCACCGCCCGGCTCAACGAGGTCGCGGCGATGTCTGACGCTGCCCGGGCCGGCCTCAGCCACCGGGCCCGGGAGTATTGCCTGCGGTTTGACCGGGCGACGATCCTCGCCAACCTGTTGGCGCCCGCCGGTCTCCGGACGGCGGCCTGATATTTCTGGAAACTTGCCACAACGTATGACAGCTGGGCATCGCCAGGCGGAGCGATTGACGGGCAACGCGGCCTCGCTGGTTGCGGACGTCGATCCATTCATCGGGACGGCGCCGTCCGACCTGCCGCCGCTGGCCGGTCCGGCGGCGGGCTGGTTCTGGCCCAAACCACAAATCGGCAACACCCACCCCGGTGCCTGCCTGCCGCTGGGTATGGTCTCGGCCATGCCCTACACCGGCGGCTATCCGACCGGCTACGGCCGCTACGGCAAATCGCTGCAGGGCCGGCCGGTGGCGATCTTCGACAGCCTGCGGGTCTCCGGCTTCACGCACTTTCAGCAGTCGGGCGTCGGGGCGATCCGGAAATACTACAACTACTGCCGGGTGACACCGCTGGTGGCCGAAGCGGGGGGACTGGCAGCCCTCGGCACGACCTGGCCGATCACCGTTGAGCGGGCGGCGCCGGGTTGGTATGCCTGCTGCCTGCCCGACCTCGGAATGCTCGCCGAACTCACCGTGACGCCCCGCGGGGCCATTCACCGCTACACGTTCCCGGCCTCCGAGCAGGCCCTGCTGGCGATCGACTTCTCGCACGGCGGCATTGCCATTGAGGATGGCCGCACCCTGCCGTTGCGGGCCGAACTCCAGCTGCTTGATGACGGGTCGGCCGAAGCCTGCGTCACGATGGAGGGCCTGCCGATTCGCATGGCCGTCGCCGTGCGGGGCCTCGACGGGCCGGGCTCCGACGCGGTGCTCTGGGAGGCGGGGCAGCTGCTGGCTGGTTCTCAGCGGGCTTACGAGGCGATCAGGGAGTCGACCTACCGACCGTTTGGCGTGGTCTATCGGGGGCCGACGGGTCCGGGGCAGCAGGTCGAAGTCGAGATCGCCTTTTCCCTGCGGAGCCGGGAGCGGGCCCGGCGGCAGTTGCCCGCCGGCCCTCAGTCCTTCGCCGCTGCCCGGCTGTCGGCGCAGCAGACCTGGACGACCCTGCTCGGCCGGGTTGAGGTCGACGGGGGCAGGCCGGACCAGCGGCGGACCTTCGCCACCGCCCTGTACCACAGCCTGCTGAAACCGTCGGAAGCCTGCGACGAGTCGCCCTTCTGGCCCTGGGACGGCCCGTTCTATTTTGATTTCGCCACCCTCTGGGACATGTACAAGACCCAGCTGCCACTGCTGCTGACGCTCTGCCCCGAGACGGGGTCGGCCATCGTCAACTCGTTGCTGACGGTCTTCGAAATGGAAGGGAACTTTCCGATCGGCTACCGGCTTGCCCGCGGGTACGACCGGTTCGCCCATCAGGCCAGTGGGCTGGTTCATATCGTGATTGCCGACGCGTTCCACCGGCGGCTGCCCGGCATCGACTGGGAGCGGGCCGTCGCGTTGATGGTCAAGGATTTTGCCCGAGCCTACGGCGAGGCCTTTCTTCAAGACGGCCTCGTGCATCCGATCACGCACACCCTCGATTTGGCTTATGCCGGCTTCTGCACGGCGACGGTCGCCCGCGGCATCGGCGACACCGCCACTGCCGAGCGGATGGACGACCTCGCCGGCCGCTGGCGGAACGCCTTTGCCGACGACGGTCTGCTGAAAGACTCGACCTTCTATGAGGGGACAAAGTGGAACTACAGCTTTCGGCTGCTGCCCGACATGGCCGGCCGCATCGCCCTCAGCGGCGGCCCCGAGGCCTTCGTGAGGCAGCTCGATCAGTTCTTCGGTCTCGGAGCCGATCCCGTCCGCCAGCCGGGGAAGCAGCCGAGCCGCGACGAGATGGCCGCCGGCGCTGCGCTCGGACGGTTTGAGGGGCTCAACAACGAGCCCGACATGGAATCGCCGTATGCCTATCTTTTCGCCGGCCGCCATGACCGCGTCTGTGAACTGGTGCGGGCGGGAATGGATCAGTGCTTCGGCGACACGCCCGGCGGCATGGTCGGCAACGACGATTCCGGCGGCATGAGTTCCTGGTATGTCTGGAATGCCCTCGGCCTGTTTCCCGTGGCCGGCCAGGACCTGTTCCTGATCGGTTCTCCCCTGTTTCCGGCAGCCCGGGTCAGGCTCTCCGACGACGCCGTGTTCGCCGTCGAAGCGCACGACACCAGTCCCGAGCGGCCCTACGTGGCGGCTGCCAGCCTCAACGGCGTCGCCCTCGACCGGCCCGCGCTGCGGTGGGACGAGCTTGCTGCGGGCGGCGTGCTGAGCCTGCGGATGAGTGACCAGCCCTCGCCCTGGCCGGCGGCGGCCGCGACCCCGACGGCAGCCGCCGCGGTGTCATAAGCCGCCGTGCCGATTGGCGACCGAAGTCACTGCGGCTCCCGCCAGGCAAAGTCGAGTGCCAGCGACACATCCCCGGCGGCCAACGCGGTGACCCGGAGCGGATGCAGGCCCGCTTCCAAGCGGACTGTCGCGGTGGGTGCGATGCCGGGGCGAAAGTGATGGTCGGCGTCAATCAGGGCGGTGTCGTGGAGGCGGACGAAAGCGGGGGTTGGCGTCCGCAGGGTCACCTGATACAGCCCCGTCTTCTCGGCGACGAACGTCCCCGAGAATCGCACTGCCCCGCCAACGGCCTTGGCCGTGAGGTCGCTGCTGCGAGATGTCGTTGCCACCCGGCATGCGTCGACATTCGGGACGTAGGGGAATGAACCTGTGACAGTCTCGACGAGCCAGCCCTCCTGCCGGCTGGCGGTCACCGGTGGGATCGGCACGTCGTCGTAGGGACGCGGGGCCGACGGGTTTGGCCGGCGAATCTGCAACACCCGGTCCCGCATCCGCCGCTCAAGCGCAGCGAATCGCGGCGCCGTCCCGACGAGGTTGTGCAACTCCTGCGGATCCGCGGCGAGGTCGTAGATCGCAAAGGGCTCGGCATGATCGGTGACGTCGAGCCGAACCCCCTTGTAGCCGTCGAGAAACACGACCTGCATCTGGCCCCGTTTTCGGTTTCGCTTGCGGGGTTCAAAGTCCTGGTAGCCCGGTGTCCGGCCCCCTTGCACATACTCGACGTAGACCTGCCCGTCCCGCTGCTTCCCGCTGCCTGTCAGGGTCGGCAACAGCGAGACGCCGTCGGTGCGGGCCGGCGGCGGGCTGCCGGCTGCGGCGGCAAAGGTCGGCATCCAGTCGTGGAACTGCGAAGGCCGGTCCGACGTCGAGCCGGCGGGAATCGTTCCCGGCCACCAGGCGAGGGTGCCGACGCGGATGCCGCCTTCCCAGACGTCCCGCTTCGTGCCGTCGAAGGGGCCGTAGGACTGAAACGACTCGGGGGTGTACCGGGCGTTCTTGAGATATGCCTCGTGGTGGGGACCGTTGTCGCAGCTCAGCACGACGAGCGTGTTGTCGGCGATTTCGAGGTCGCGGAGGGTTTGCAGCAGATCGCCGACCGCATCATCGATCCGCCGGACCATCGTTGCGAATCGCTCTTCGACGTCGGTCCAGCCGCGGCCCGCGTAATCGGGGTGGCGGTAGCTGTCGATCGTGCCAGCCGCTGTGTTGATCATCCGGCCGGGCTCGGCGGTCCACTGCAGGCCGCCGGCGAGGCCCTGGCCGGACGGAAAGGCGGTGGCGGGCAGTTGCAGGGCGGCGTGGGGCGTGTCGAAGGCGAGGTAGAGAAAAAACGGCTCGTCGCGGTCACCCCGAACATGATCGATGATCCAGTCCTTGCTTCGCGCCGCGAACAGGTCGGTGGTGTAACAGCCCGCGAGGTCGCCGCTGACTTCGCGGTCGTTGTGCCAGACCTGTTTCGGGGACCGGTGCGCGGGGCTGTCACCGAGCGGCCACGCATGGGCGGGGTAGTGCAGGTGGCCGTCGCGATGGCGGACGTAGCCATAAAAGGCGTCAAAGCCGCGGTTGGTCGGGTAGGCAGGCCAGTCAGCGGGAGTAAAGTCGTCGTCCTGTCCGTTGGCCGCCCCCTGCAGGCCGTACTTGCCGACGAGCCAGGTGCGGTAGCCGGCCGCTTTCATCACCGTTGCCAGCGTGTGGTTGTCGGCCAGCGCCTTGTCGAACTGGTTGTCGCGGACGTCGGCATGGCCCTGATGCACGCCGGAAAGCAGCGACGAGCGGCTCGGGGCACAGACCGGCGCCGGGCAATAGTGAGCCCGCAGCTGCATCCCTTCGGCGGCCATTGCGTCGAGCATCGGAGTGCGGTGCCGTTTGGGGTGTTCGGACAGGTTCTGATGAAGTGTTCCGAAGTCGCCCCACCCCATGTCGTCGAGCAGGATGAAAATCACGTTGGGCTTTCCCGCGGGCTCGGCGGCAGCCGCGGCCGTCGCCGTTGCCAGGAGCATCAGGACCCCAAAAACCATCTGTCGTGCCGCCATGTCGTCGCCGCCGGTGTGAGGGAATTGCAGAAACCCTGATCTTACCTCGACACAAGGGCAGACTTCTGACAGCGCAGTTGGGGACTGCGGTCGGGACCCGCAGCCGGGCCCCTGCGGGCCGGGCTCTGATGCCGCCCGCGGAGATTTCCTCGCAGCTGTTTCAACGCTGGCAAACCGGCCCGCCCGTGCTATGGTTGAGGAAGTTTCCCGCCGATCGGCCGCACCGAAAAAAAGTGTCGCGGCCCGCGTTGCCCGGCCCGAGCAAGGCTGGTGACAACGGCGACGCGGGTGTTTTCCTGCTGCCTGCAAAGGTGGTCGATGAGACACTCCCCCGTCGGTGCCGGCGTTGTCGTTGCGTCGGCCCTGGCCGCCTGCTGGTTCCCGCCAACGCTCGGCTGGGCCGCCGCCCCCGACTTCAACCGTGACGTTCGGCCGGTCCTCTCCAACCGCTGCTTTAAGTGTCACGGACCGGATGAGGAAAATCAGGAGGCGGGCCTGCGGCTCGATCGTCGCGACGCTGCCACCGCTGAACTCGACAGCGGCATGACGGCGATTGTGCCGGGGGACCTTGCCGCCAGCGAACTCGTCGCCCGTATCACCAGTACCGACCCCGATCTGGTGATGCCGCCGCCGCACACGAAGGTTTCGCTGACCGCGGCTGAGAAGCAGATCCTCACCGACTGGGTGGCGGCAGGCGCCGCGTACCAGCCGCACTGGGCCTTTGTGCCGCCGGTCCTGCCGGATCTGCCCGCGGCGAAGGCCGCCACACATCCGGTTGATCGGTTTGTCGACGCCCGCCTGGCCGCCGAGGGGCTGGCCCGTTCCGGCGCGGCTGACAAGGCGACGCTCTGCCGCCGGGTCTTCCTTGATCTGATCGGGCTGCCGCCATCGCCGGCGGAACTCGACGCGTTCCTCGCCGATCATTCCGCCGGAGCCTACGAGCGACTCGTCGAGCGACTGCTGGCGAGCCCCCGCTACGGCGAACGCTGGGCCCGGCGGTGGCTCGACCTGGCCCGCTACGCCGACACCAACGGCTATGAAAAGGATCGGCCCCGCACAATCTGGCCGTATCGCGACTGGGTGATCCGGTCCCTCAACGCCGATCTGCCGTTCGATCAGTTCACGATCAAACAGATTGCCGGCGACATGCTGCCGGATGCCACCGCCGACGACATCGTGGCCACCGGCTTTCACCGCAACACGATGCTCAACGAAGAGGGGGGTATCGATCCGCTGGAATTCCGCTACCTGGCGATGGTCGATCGGGTTGGCACCACCGGGACCACCTGGCTGGGCCTGACCACCGCCTGCGCCCAGTGCCACACGCACAAGTTCGATCCGATCACGCACACCGACTACTTTTCGTTGATGGCGTTGCTCAACAACGCCGACGAGCCGGAGTGGATCATTCCCAGCGATGAACGCCAGCAGAGAATTGCCGAGGCCAAGGCCCGGGCCGAAACCCGCTGGCAACAGCTGCCGCAGCACTGGCCGGTCCCGGGGCGTCCGCAATCTGAGCAGCTGGCGGCCGGGTCAAGCGAGCCGGGGCTGACGGCCTCGAGCGAGGGCCGCCGGCTGCTGGGCCTCGCCGAGCGGTTCGACGCCTGGCTGCGGGAAGAGGCCGCCCATGCGATCAACTGGCAGGTGGTCATCCCCGAGGCGATTGAGTCGAATCTGCCGCACCTCGTGCCCCAGACCGACGGCTCGATCCTCGGCAGCGGCGACATCACCAAGAGCGATGTCTATACGCTGACGCTGCCGGCGGCTGATCAGCCGGTGCGGGCGATCCGGCTGGAGGTGTTGCCCGATCCCTCGCTGCCCGACTGGGGGCCGGGGCTCTGCTATTACGAAGGCCGCAAGGGCGACTTCTTCCTGTCTGAGTTCGAGGTGTCGCTACCGCTTGAGCAAACGCGGGTCGAAATCGCCCGGGCGACCGAATCGTTTGGGGGCAAGGCCTTCGCCGGCCGGAAAGCGGCGGGGGCCGCCGCGGCGATCGACGGGGTGATGTCAAGCGGCTGGAGCACCAACGGCCGGCAGGGCCGGGCCGAGGCGGCTGTTTTCGAGCTTGCCGAGCCGGTCAAGCCGGGGCAGCCGATTGTCGTCACGATGCGGTTCGAGCGGCACTTTGCCTGCTCGCTGGGAAAGTTCCGGCTGAGCACGGCGGCGACGGGTGCCGAGGCCCGGGGGCTGTCGGCGGCCGAAGAGGCGGCGTTGGCGACGCCGCCGGCTGAGCGGTCTGGAAAACAGCGGCAGCTGCTCTTTCGCCGTTTTCTCAAGACCGCTCCTGAAGTCAGCGACCAGATCAAGGAGATCGAACGGCTCGAGGCGGTCGAGCGGGAGGGCCTCTCGACCCTGGTGCTGCGGGAACGACCGGCCGACAACCCGCGGCCGACCCATCGGCATCACCGGGGTGAATTCCTCTCACCCGAGGAGCTGGTAGCGCCGGCGGTGCCGGCATTCTTGCCGCAGCTCCCCGACAACGCCCCGGCCGACCGGCTCGCTCTGGCCCGCTGGCTGGTTTCGCCGGCCAATCCACTGACCGCCCGGGTGGTCGTCAACCGGCACTGGCACGCCTTCTTTGGCCGGGGCTTGGTCGAGACGGTCGCCGACTTTGGCTACCAGGGCAGCCCGCCGAGCCATCCCGATCTGCTCGACTACCTGGCGGTGACCTTCATGACGCCGCCGGAGCAGGGTGGCCTCGGCTGGTCGCTGAAGGCCCTGCACCGGCTGATCGTCACCAGCGGCACCTACCGGCAGGCGTCAGCGGTGACGCCGGCGGCGGCTGGGCGGGACCCCGACAACATCCTGCTGGCCCGGGGGCCGCGGGTGCGGCTTGAGGCCGAAGTTATCCGCGATTCGCTGCTGAAGGCGGCGGGCTTGCTCTCCACGAAAATGTATGGCCCCGGCGTGCGGCCGCCGCAGCCCGCCGGCGTGACCGAGGTCGCCTATGGAAAGCCGAAGTGGGCGGTGAGCAAGGGCGAAGATCGCCACCGCAGGGGCATCTACACCTTCCGCAAGCGAACGGCCCCATTCGCCTTCACGACAACATTCGACGGGCCCTCGGGCGAAGCCTGCATCGCCCGCCGCGAGGTTTCGAATTCGCCGCTGCAGGCGCTCACCCTGCTCAACGACCCGATGTTTCTCGACATCGCCCGGGCCCTCGGCCGGCAGACGGTAGCGGCCGCCGACGCCGACGGCCAGCGGCTCCGGGAGCTTTCGCGGCGGCTGTTGTCGCGGGAGTTTGGCCCGAACGAGTCAGCCGCGCTCCTCTCCTATCTGGACACGCAGCGGCAGCGGCTGGCTGGCGGGGAACTTGACGCCGCAACGCTGCTCGACGCCGCCGCACCGCAGGCCAACCCTGACATGCTCCGCGAGGAGGCCGCCTGGATGCTCGTCGCCCGGGCGGTGATGAACCTGGATGAGGCGATTGTGAAGCGATGACGCAACTCAGCCAGCAGCGGGCCGAGGCCCTGCTCGGAGTTACCCGCCGGCACTTCTTCAACGATTGCGGCGTCGGGGTCGGCAAGATCGCCCTCGCCGGTCTGCTCTCCGGAGCGTTTCGCGGCACAGCCGCAGCGAACCCCGCGACCGATCCGCTCGCCGCGCGGCCGCCGCACTTTCCCGGCCGGGCCAAGGCAGTGATCCAGCTGTTCATGGCCGGCGCCCCGAGCCAGCTTGAGCTTTTCGATCACAAGCCGGCACTGACCGCGATGGAGGGCAAGCCGATTCCGCCGGAGGTCATTGGAGGACAGCGGTACGCCTTCATTCGGCCGGACGCCGCCGTCCTCGGGCCCCGGTATCCATTTGCCCGTCACGGCGACTGCGGGGCCGAACTCTCCGACATGCTGCCGCACCTGGCGAACGTCGTCGACGACATCGCGATCGTCAAGAGTTGCAAAACAGATCAGTTCAACCATGCCCCGGCCCAGATCTTCATGAACTGCGGGTTCGCCCAGCCCGGTCGGCCGAGTCTGGGATCGTGGGTGACCTACGGCCTTGGCAGCGAGAGCGACGACCTGCCGGCCTTCGTGGTGATGAGCACCGGTGGCGGCATCAGCGGCGGGGCGGCCTGCTGGTCGAGCGGGTTTCTGCCGAGCGTTCACACCGGCACCCGCTTTCGCAACGCCGGGCCGCCGATTTTGAACGTCGCCTCGCCGGCGGGTGCCGATGCCCGCCTTGAAACTGAGACCCTTGGCCTGGTTTCGACGCTGAACCGGCAGACGCTCGCCCGGGATGGCGACGCCGAGATCGCCACCCGGATCGCTGCCTATGAGATGGCCCACCGGCTTCAGACCTCGGCGCCTGATCTGATGAATCTCGGCGAGGAGTCGCCTGCGACCCTCGCCCGCTACGGCTGCGATCCAGCCAAGGCGAGCTTTGCCCGAGCCTGTCTGGTCGCCCGCCGGCTCGTCGAGCGGGGGGTGCGGTTCGTCACGATCTATCACCACGGCTGGGACGCCCACTCCAATGTCGCCGGTAATGTGAAAAACAACTGCGCCGCGACCGATCAGGCATCGGCCGCCCTCGTCGCCGACCTCAAGCAGCGGGGGCTGCTGGACGAGACGCTGGTCGTCTGGGGAGGCGAGTTTGGCCGGACCCCGATGGTCGAATCGAGCGCCGTCCTCGGCCGGTCGCTCGGCCGCGACCATCATCCCAATGCCTTCACGATGTGGCTGGCGGGCGGCGGGATCAGAGGCGGCGTCACCCATGGGCGAACCGACGACCTCGGCTTTCACATCGTCGAGGACGAGGTCCACGTTCACGATCTCCAGGCGACGATCCTCCATTGCCTCGGCCTCGACCACGAACGGCTCACCTACCGTTATCAGGGCCGTGACTTCCGCCTGACCGATGTCCACGGGCACGTGGTCAAGGATCTGCTTGCCTGAGCGGCAATGGCGTCGCAGCGGAACGGGAAGTCCCCGGGTGACGGTGATGGTCTGAATCGCTGGTTGGGAGATGCTTGAATGACGCGAGTGCTCCGTTTGGTTTGTCTCCTGGTCCCACTGGCCTCGCCGTGGCCCACGCTGGCAGCCGAGCTTCCGGAAAGCCCCGAGAACTTTCACATCATCCTGCTGGTCGGCCAGTCGAACATGGCCGGCCGCGGCCGGGTGGCCGACGAAGACCGCGAGCCGCATCCCCGGGTGTTGATGCTCACCCAAGAGCTGACCTGGCAGCCGGCAGTCGATCCGCTGCACTTTGACAAGCCAAAGATCGTCGGCGTCGGTCCGGGACGGAGCTTTGGGATCGCCTACGCCGAGGCCAACCCCGGCGTGACGGTCGGCCTGGTGCCCTGCGCGGTTGGCGGTTCTGCAATCACCAGCTGGGTGCCGGGCGGCTACCACGAGCAGACAAAGTCCCACCCCTGGGACGACATGCTGCCCCGGGCCCGTGCGGCCTTCAAAGTCGGCCGGCTCAAGGCAATTCTCTGGCATCAGGGCGAGGCCGATTGCAACCCGGCGGCTGCCGAGCGGTACGCCGCGCGGCTGCGGGACCTCGTCGGCCGTTTCCGGAAAGCGTTCAATGCTCCCGGGGTTCCCTTTCTCATTGGCCAGCTTGGCAGCTTCCCCGGCCGCCCCTGGACGGTCGCCACCGAGCAGGTCGACGCCGCTCATCGGAATCTTCCCGCCAAACTTCCCGCGGTCGGCTTCGTGTCGGCTGAGTTCCTCACCGATAAGGGCGACGCAGTCCACCTTGACGCCGCCTCGTCCCGGACACTCGGCCGGCGGTATTTCACGGTCCTTGAGTGGCTCGCTGAAAAGGACGACGCAGCTGTCGCGGACCCGGCGGTCCCGGCAACGGTGCCGGAATCGGCCTTCACGCCACTCACTGACGGCAGCAGCTTTGCCGGCTGGAACCATGCCGGCAACTGGGCGATCGAAGCCGGCGCTTTCCATCGGGTCCGCGGTGGCGGCCCGCTGACCTACACTGCCGCCGAGGTGCCGAATGACTTTGAGTTGCGGTTCGACTGGAAGGTGTCGGCCGGCTGCAACAGCGGGGTCTATTACCGCCCCGGGCAGGTCGAGTACCAGGTGCTCGACAACCGGGGCAGCCCGTACGGCCGAAATCCCCGGCAGGCGGCGGCGTCGCTGTTTTTCTGTATGGCACCTTCCCAGGACCTCACCCGGCCGGTCGGTGCGTGGAACACTGGGCGAATCCTCTGCAAAGGCTCGGTGATCGAACACTGGCTCAATGGCGAGCCGGTCCTTTCGTTCGATGCCAACGACCCTCGCTGGGCTGACTATATCGAATTGCTGGCTGTCCGGGGTGGGGATCTGACCGGCCGCGGCGGCCGACTCTGGCTGCAGGACCACGGGCACGAAGTCTGGTACCGAAGGCTCCGGTGGCGGGAGATTCCGGCGGGCGAGCGACTGCAGCCGAGGCTTGAGTTTCAGCCGCAGCCGGCGACCGGAGCGCCGCTGGCGGCCGAGCAGGAGCGAGTCCGGAACATGAAGCGGGCAACAACTGCGGCCGCTGGGAATTGAACCGGCGGACAGGGCTGCAGCCAGCGGCCTGCGACCGGGTGAATCCTGCCTGAGCCATCCTG
>CAZIQV010000022.1:0-14220 GCA_964541275.1 uncultured Chitinophagaceae bacterium
GGATGCAGCTGGCACAGCGGGCCAGGCCGCCGACATCCTGCAGGCCGTCATAGGTCTCGGTCGGGAGGATCCGGCCGTGCAGGTCGGTGGTGTGAAACAACGAGATCGTCCGCCCGCGGCCGGAGGCCCGGGCCCGCCGCAGCGGCAGAATGGGCCAGCAGCAGCCGGCCGGAAGTGCTCGCAAGAGTCGGCGTCTGGTGAAATTCATGGCACTCGCTCGCATTCAGGTCTGGGGAGGGGTTCGTCGCAACAAGTCGGCTGGAGGGTCCGCGGCCTTCGCTGGAGGCGGTCGATGAGCCGGCTGGCAGGCGAAGAAAGTGATTGCCACGGCAGGATGTGCCCCTTATTGCTTCTGCCACCCAGCAGTGTTTTTCGGTGTTTCCCCGGCAAAATTGCCGATTGTCGTTTTCTGTGACGAGCCGTCGGGCCGCTCGCGAACAGGGGTCTCGCTTGCGAATCTGCTTATCACCACCGTTATGGTAACGATGCTGGTGGGCGTTTTGCTGCCCCAGCTGCTGGGCAAATCCGCGAGGCCGCCGGCTGGGCCGCGCGAAAAGCCGGCTTCGGCCCCGACCCGTTCACAGGCACGACCCGCAGCGACTCCCTCGGCAACCGCCGGCGTCGAGGCGAGTGCCCCCAGTTCCTGCCGCCGGACGACAGTCGCGCCGGAGAAGATGCCGGGGTGCTCGGGCCGACGGAGATCAAAGCGTTGGAGCAATGGGCCTTGCGGCAACCCGCCGGCGAATTGTCCCCAATCGCGATCATCTGCAAGTGCAGCCCCCGGTTTTTCAGGGATCGATCGCTGCTGGGACAGCGGCGACCGAAGGCCGCAGATGGCAAAAACGTTCGATCTGTTGCGACTTGCTTGACAGGCGGGTCCGCAGCGAGGACGCTGTGGCGGAATTGTTGGGATGTCGCGGGGCGGCGTCTGCGGGGTTTGGCAAGGCATTCACGCCTGGTCAAATCTGGTGGTCAGCGTTCACGAGTCGGCCTATCAATACAGGGGATGCCGCGGCACTTTGTCGGCAGCGGCCAACTTCCACAACCATCCTTGAGGTGAAGCGATGTTCGAAGGCGTTTCGTTGTTGGGCGGTGCCATGCCCGACTTGTCAGTGTTCCAATACAATGCGGTCGACAACATCTTTTCGATGACGGTCGCGACGATGGGGGCGGCAGCCCTCTTTCTGTTTATGTCCCGCTCGCAGGTCGATGCCGAATACCGGCCGGCCCTGATGGTGTCGGGGTTGGTGGTGTCGATCGCCTGCTACCACTACTTCATGATCCGCCACAGTTGGAACGACGCCTACACGCTGGCGGAGTCGGGCGGTCAGTATGTTGGCACCGGGGCCGCGTTCAACGACTTCTATCGCTACGCCGACTGGATCCTCACCGTGCCGCTGCTGATGGTTGAACTCGTTGCTGTGCTGCGACTGCCCTCAGCCAAGGCGACGAGCCTGCTGACGCGACTTGTCGTTGCCGCTGCCGCGATGATCGCCCTCGGCTATCCCGGCGAGGTGATTGCCGACCCCGAACGGTGGACCGAGCGGGTTGTCTGGGGCGGGCTTTCTTCAGTGCCGTTCTTCTACATTCTCTATGTGCTTTGGGTCGAATTGACCAAGTCGCTCGACAGCCAGCCCGCGGCGGCCCGCAAGCTGATCGAGGTCTGTCGGCTCGTGCTGTTGATCACCTGGGCTGTCTATCCGATTGCCTATGCAATCGGCGGGACTCCCGACGCCCTCGAAGCCAAGGCGGGCGGTCAGGTCGGTGCCGGTGGCGTCGTCGGTCTGCAGATTGGCTATGCCATTGCCGACATGACGGCGAAGGCCGGGTTTGGCGTGCTGATCTATTTCATTGCTCGAGCCAAGAGCAGTGGAAACTCCGTCGAGGGTGCGGCTGTGGCCACTGCCTGAGCGTGATGACTGAAATTGCTGTCGCCTGACTCGGCGGAGGCAGTCCCGAGTTTGCTCAGACGCGGGACGAACCTGCCGGGAAGAGGTCCGAAGGGCGGCTGCCCTCCGACAGCGAGTTGGTTGACGGCTGACCGGCCGCTCCGCAGCAGCGGGGCGGCCGGCGGTCGGTCTGCGGCAGGCAATCGGGGGATATCACCGCTTCCGTGCCGCAGGCTTTCCAGAGGCTCGACTTCCTGAAAAAGCGTCTGAGGCGAGGCTGCGTTGAGCGGCCTGGGCAATCCTTGGAAAATTGGCGTGCAGGGCCACAGGGGCGTCCTTCACACCTAGTGCTTTGCTGCAAAATTCTGCTGTTGGACTTACCCTATGCTTGCCGCGGCCGTCGTGATCCTCTGTTGGGCGACCCTTGCGGCAAGCCTTTGCGGCCAGGCGATCACCCAACCGGTGATGCTGATCGTGTTGGCGCTGCTGGTTGCCTTCGTAGGGTTGCCCCACGGAGCGGCAGACCACCGATTTGCCCGCTCGAGGCTTCTGCCGCGGTTGGGCCGGGCGTGGCTGCCTCTGTTTCTGACTGGCTATCTCGCGACCGCAGCAGTGGTCGTGGCCGGGTGGGTGTTGGCTCCGGCGGCGACGATCGTGCTGTTTCTGCTCGCCTCAGCCTGGCACTTTGGACAGGAAGAGCCAAGACCTTATTCGGTGTCGCGAATCCTGCGGCCGTTGGTGAGGTTTGCCCGCGGCGGCCTGGTCATCTGGACGCCGCTGATTTTCCGGCATGAGGAGGTTCTCCAGATCCTGCGAAGCGTCGCTCCGACAAATTCCGCGGCGGCGGTGGCGGCCGTTGCCGACCCGCTCCGGCTGCTTTCAGTGGTCATGTTCGCCGTGACCGCGTTGGCCCTGGCGACGCAGTTTTTTGCAGCCGCATCGCGTTCCGGACAGCGTCGGCGGGTGCTTTTGGGCGACTGCCTGCTGGTGGTGTCGCTCATGCTGCTCTTTGGGGTCGCCGACACGCTGGTGAGCTTCGCGATCTACTTTTGCGGCTGGCATTCAGCCCGCGGCCTCAGCAGGCTGCGGCGTGAACTCGGCGAGAGTTGGCGGCAGTTGGCGGTCAGCCTCGCGCCGCTGACCGCCGGAGCCATCGCCTTGACCACCCTGACCGTCGGCTTGCTGTTACCAGCGGTCACCTGGGACGAGACGCTTGTCCGGACGATTTTTATCGGCCTCAGTGCGGTCGCCGTCCCCCATCTGTTGCTGCACGGCGTCAAGGTTCCGGTCGGGCCTGCGGGCTGGTCGTGGCGGCTCCTCTCGCTGCAGACGGGGAGTCCTGCATGAACGCCGAACAACGGTACGATTACGCAATCGTTGGTGGAGGGCTGCAGGGCTGTCTGCTCGCCCAGGCCATCGCATGCCGCCAGCCGAAGGCGGCGGTATTGATTGTGGAGCGGGCGGAGGACATCTGCGGAAATCACACCTGGTCATTCCACGAAACCGATGTGCCGGAGGCAGCCCTGGACTGGTTCGGCCCGCTGGCGAGCCATCGTTGGCCGGGCTATCGCGTGCGATTTCCCGGCTATTCTCGGCGGGTGGGCATCGCCTATGCGACGATCACCGCTGACAGCCTGCGGAGGGCAACGCGGGCGTTGACGGAAGTCCCGCAGACCTCGGCGGGTCGACCGCTGACGCTCCTGACGGGTGAGTCGTGCGACATTCTCTCACCGAGCAGTCTCCGGCTCGGCGACGGAACCCTGGTGCAAAGCCGGGTGGTCGTCGACTGCCGCGGCCGGGCGGCGTCGGCGGGTGGACGGGGCGGGGCTGGGTTTCAGACGTTCCTCGGCCGGGAGTACCGGATCGCGAAACGCTGGCCGGCGGCGGAGCCGACAGTGATGGACGTCCCGGACGATCAGGCCAGCGGGTTCGAGTTCCTGTATGAACTGCCGCTCGGTCCGGACCGCGTGTTGCTTGAGTACACCCGTTTCGCCGAAGCCCCGGCCTGCGACGACGGGCGGGCAGAGCGACTGATTGCGACGCGCCTGACTGAGGTCGGGGTCGAACCGGTCGAACTGCTGCGGACAGAGACGGGCTGTCTGCCGATGCCGTATGCGGCGACTCCGCCGGTCGCTGGAACTGCCATTGCCGGCGGGTATGCCGGCGGTTGGTATCACGCCGCAACCGGCTATTCGATGCCCCTGGCAGCTCGTTTTGCTGACCTCGTCGCCAGCACGCCGGCCGACCGCGTTGCCGAGGAACTCGCGGCGACGATCGCTGCGGAACGGCGGCGGCAGGTGTTTGCCCGGTTTTTGAATCGGCTGCTGTTTTGCCTCGTGAAGCCCACGGACCGGTGGAAGATTTTTCGCCGGTTTTACCGCGTGCTTTCCGATGACCGCATCGCGCGGTTCTACGGGCACCGTTTCACCGTTGGCGACGCGGCCAGAATTGTGATCGGGCGGCCGCCGAGCGGGCTGGCTCCGATTCGTTTCCTCAGATCCTTCAGGCCCCAAACGGAAACGGTCCTTCGATGATTTCCAATCCTCTCGGATTTGCAGGTCTTTCTCATCAGAACAGCCGGACGCGGCATGGTTGGTCAAAGGCGCTCCAACTCGCCGCCGACCTCTACCCTGGCGTTGGGGGCAAACGCTTCCGCGGGACGCTGCTCCAGCGGGCCTATGAGTGTGCCGGCGGGCTCGGCGAGGCGCCCGCGGCCATTGTCGAGGCCGTCGAAATGCTGCACGCCGGGTCGCTGGTGATCGATGACTTTGAGGATGACTCTGCGACCCGACGGGGCCAGCCGGCGTTGCACCGCGTGGTCGGTTCCGCGCGGGCCGTCAATGCCGGCAACTGGATGTATTTCAGGGCGTTGGAACTTGCCGGTGGGGTCGCAGCCAGCCCCGCGCGGTCGGCCGTGCTGCTGAGACGATTCGTCGAAGTGGCCCGCCAGTGTCACGAGGGACAGGCAATTGACCTGGCGACGCGGATCGACGAGGTGACGCCCCGCCAGGCCCAGGCAACGGCGCTGGCGATCTCGCGCTGGAAAACCGGCCGCCTAGTCTCGTTGGCAGCTTGGTGCGGGGCCCACGCGGCCGGCGGCGACCCGCCGATGCTCCGGGCCGCTGCCGCCTTTGGCTGCCGCGTCGGCATCTGTCTGCAGATGAAAAACGACCTCGACGAACTTCGCGACTTTGTGCACGGGGCCGACCGCTGTGACGACCTGCGAAATCGGCGGGTCAGCTGGCCCTGGGCCTGGGCAGCGGCTGAGGTGCCGCCGGGCGACTTTCGCCGACTGCAGCAGCAGGTGCGGCAGCGGCGGCTTGAGGTTGCGTCACTCCGCGAACTCGCTGACCAGCTCCTTGTGATGACCCGTGACCGGGCGGCTGCCGCGATCAACAGCAGGCTCAATCGGGCGACGATGGGCCTTGAGTCTGCTCTGGCCGGGGGCGACCGCGATCGCCGCCGGCGACTCGCCGAAGTGGCCGACGCCCTGCGGGTCGCGGTGGTAGAGCCAACTCCGGAGACGGTTCAATGACCGTGGCTGCGGTCGCACCGGCACGCCCCTCTCGGGAACACGCCGCCCGGGGCCGCGCGGCAGTCATTGGCAGCGGCTTTGGCGGCCTTGCTGCAGCAATTCGCCTGCAGTCGCTCGGCTTTGATACCGTCTGCTACGAGGCCCACGACAAGCCCGGTGGCAGGGCCTACGTCTACGAAGACGCAGGGTTCACGTTCGATGCCGGACCGACGGTGATCACCGCCCCGCACTGTTTGGAGGAACTCTGCGAGCTTTCCGGCCGACGACTGGCTGACTACGTTCGGCTGCTGCCGGTGTCGCCGCTCTATCGGCTGCAATGGAGCGATGGAGTGTCTTTCGATTATGTCGCTGACGAGCCTGGACTCGTTGAGCAGATTCGCCGGATCAACCCCGGCGATGTCGAGGGCTACCGCCGGTTTGCCGACTTCACGCGGCAGGTTTTCGCCAAGGGCTATGAGGAATTGGGGGCGGTGCCGTTCCTCAACTTTTCGGACATGATCCGAGCAGCCCCGGCACTGGCCCGTCTGCGGGCGGACCGCAGCGTCTACGCGACTGTCTCGCGATTCATCAAGGACGAGCACCTCCGGCAGGCGTTCAGTTTTCATCCGCTGCTCGTCGGCGGGAATCCACTCGACACCAGTTGCGTCTACACCCTGATTAACTGGATCGAACGAAAATGGGGCGTTTTCTTTCCCGAGGGCGGCACCGGCGCGCTGATCCGGGGGCTCGCGCGGCTGTTTTCAGACCTCGGTGGCAGCCTGCGGCTCAACACTCCGGTCGAACGGGTCGCGGTGCAGACAGAAGGCGGTCGGACGAAGCATGTTGTCTCCGCCGGCGGCCTGCCGGAGCGGTTTGATCTGGTGGTGTCAAACGCCGATGTCCACCACACGTACGCGACGCTTTACCGCGGCGTGCCGGGAGCGGCCCGTCGGCAGCGGCGACTGGAGCGGATGTCATGGTCGATGTCGCTGTTTGTGCTCTATTTCGGCACCAACCGCCGGTATCCCGATCTGGCCCATCACACGATCCTCTTCGGGCCGCGATTCCAAGGGCTGCTGCGGGACATCTTTCGGGGGAGTCACTTGCCGGAAGATTTCAGCCTCTATCTGCACGCCCCGACCATCACCGACCCCGGGATGGCTCCTGACGGGGGCGAGTCGTTTTATGTTTTGAGCCCGGTGCCGCATCTTGGGAATGCGGCGATCGACTGGGACGAGGCTGCCGAGGGCTATGGCGACGCAATACTCGAATCGCTCGAGGCGCACCTGCCGGGAGTACGCGGGGCGATCGTCACCCGCCGCCACTTCACACCGGCTGACTTCGCCGAAAAATTTCGGGCCCATCATGGGTCAGCCTTTTCCGTGGCGCCGCAGTTGACGCAGACCGCCTACTTCCGGCCCCACAACCGTGATCCGGACATCCCCGGGCTTTATCTGGTTGGGGCCGGCACCCATCCGGGAGCCGGTGTTCCGGGGGTCGTCAACTCGGCGAAGGCGACCTGCGATACGATCGCTTCCGATTTCCCGGTCGCCGTTGACGAGCTGGCAGCGGGATAAGCGACCCATGGTCCCGTTTCCCGATGGTGAGCCGGCGAAACAACCAACCTGCCCGGGTTCCGACCCCGGCGTCGTGTCGGAAGCACGGGTAGCGCCGGGGTGTGACCGGACGATGCCGCCGCAGGCGGTCCCGCAGGGCGGGAAATCGCTGGCTTGGTCGCCGGGATCTGGGGCCGATCCCGGCGATTCGATCCGGCGTCACAGCCGCTCGTTTTCCTTCGCCAGCCGGCTTCTTTCGGCTGTCCAGCGGGCTGCCGTTCAGCGACTCTACGCCTGGTGTCGCTGGTGCGACGACGGCGTCGATTGCGGCCAGACTGCGGAGCAGGCGGTCAACTTTCTCGATCTCGCTGCCGCTGATCTGCGACTGATCAGGGCGGGGCGGCGGCCGACTGCGACGGAAAGCTGCTGGCTTGCCGATCTCGTTGGGCAGTACCGACTGCCCGTCGCGGCGGCCGAGGCCCTGCTGCTGGGAATGCGGTCAGACCTCACGCCGGCGGCCGACCTGAGCGAGGACGACCTCTTGCAGTACTGCTTTCGGGTTGCGGGTGCCGTCGGCGTTTTGATGTGCCCGATTCTTGGCCTGCGGGACAGGCGATTTCTCCCCCAGGCCGCAGCGCTCGGCATGGGTATGCAGATGACCAACATCGCGCGAGACGTCGCCGAGGACTGGAACCGCGGCCGGTGTTACCTGCCGGTTGCCTGGACTGGCGGGCTTCGTCCCGGTGAGTCCGAGCCGGCCGAGCAGCCGATCCGTTCCGGTGTCCGACAGATTCTGGACACAGCTGACGGCTACTATGCCGCCGGTGAGTCCGGCATCGCCGCGCTCGACCGCCGCAGCCGGCTTGCCGTGCGAACCGCCTCGCGGGTCTATCATGCGATCGGTACTGCGATCCGCAACCGGCGGTTTCGGGTCTGGCATCATCGGGCCCGGGTCCCCACCTGGAGAAAGCTGGGGCTTTTCGCCGGCGCGGTTCTCGCACCAGTCAACCGGGACCCCTCCCGCCTTTCCGGTGCCGCAGACCAGGCGCTGCTCACCGCAGCAGAACTTTTACGCAACCATGGAGTGGCATGATGAAGACAGAAGCCTGGGGTATCGTTTTCGTCGGTCTTTCGCTCACCTGCATCACGGCGGCCGTTCTTTTTGTGCTGGTCGCCATAAACCCCAAAGACACGGCCTACGGTACCATCCCGCTGGTCTACGCGGGTGGCTCGGCGATTCTGGCTGTCGTCTTCAACCGTGTTGCCGCCTGGCTGTCGCGGCGGGCAGCCGCTGAGCAAGCCGGTCGCGAGCAGTCGCGCCGGGCCTGACTGTCCGTGTAAAAAGCCATCGATCACCCTTGCCCGCGAATGCGGGCGATCGCCAGTCCACTTGGGCAACCCCCGAAAACGCCGAGGGTTTTCGGGGTGCCGATCGCCGCACCCTGCGGCGGCAGTCTTCATCCACAGTCTGCTCCCTGGGGCGGCGGCGGGGCGTCGCCGGATGATCCACAGTGGTCAGTCAGGGTTGGCGGGACGCGTCGGCCGCAACGCGGTGGGAGCATCCCCGCGGCTGACGATGGAACTCAACCAGCCGAAGACGGCAAGAATTGCCGTGCCGTAGGCCATGGCGATCAGGGCAACGCCGAGATCGTAGGGCTTCGGGGTCGAGAGAGAGACGCGGAGCAGGACTGTCGAAATCACGAAACCAGCGTTGCGAAAGACGTATTCGTAGCGGTCGTAGTAGGCGAGCGAGATGATCAGGATGAACACATCGGTAAAGATCATGAACTCGAAGAACAGTGGAAAAAAGAAGAGATCGACGTTGACGGGGAAATCGTCGAGTCCCAGCAGCGTGGCGGGCAGGAGCCGCAGCCAGACGGCGAGGTTGAGCAGGGCAAGACCGGAGAGCACCGCCAACAGCAGAACCGCAACCGCTTTCTTCAATTCGATGAATCCATCGAGGTTTCGCTGAATGGGGACCCTGGGGACCGTGCGTCGGAGCAGGGTGAAGCCGGTGACCAGGATGAACATCAGGACGGCGCCTCCCATGTCGACCAGCACCGCCTGAACCGCCTCGATTTCCGATAACCAGTGCTCAAAGCTCTCGAAGCTGCCGATGTCCTTGAACACCCGGCGAATGACGATCAACGAGACGATCTGATACTGTTTGGCCACTTCTCCGGTATGGGAGTCTGCCAGCGCGAAAACCAGCAGGATCACCTCGTAGAACAGGATGATGCTGAAGGGGGTGTAGACCGCATGGAGGAGGCTCCGGTCGATCCCCTCAAAGATCGTCACGGGACTTTCCGGCAGCAGGTTGACGGCCGCAACCAGCAGGAGGTGCCCCAGAAAGCCGACGGCTGCGAGCGTGACGACCCAGTGTTCGAGTCGCTCTTTCTCCAAGGCGAGTTCGAGCCGGTCATAGACAACTGCCAGACCGCGGCGGGCTGCAACAATCATTCCTGGTCCCCGGGGCGGCTGACATCGGAACTCCCGATGATTTCATGATAGCCCCGCGGTGTGGTCCGGGTGGCGACTGCCGCCGTCCCGCAGATGTCGATCGAAGAATTGTTGTCGTCGGCAAAACCAAATAGTGGGCGAAGAGGGACTCGAACCCCCGACCCCCTCGGTGTAAACGAGGTGCTCTAACCAACTGAGCTATTCGCCCCGACGTCCGCGGTCGGTGCCGTTTCCAACTCCGCCACGAGTGTAGTGCAGAAGCGACGGCGGCGTTACGAACTCGCCGCCGGTTTCATCGACGATGGGCCGCCAGGCTGCTCGCCAGCCGGCTTCGGCGGAACCACCGTGCGGATGCCGAGTTCGACGAGTTGCTTCGTATCGACCGCCGCCGGGGCACCGGTCATCAGGTCGCTCGCCTTCTGCGTCTTCGGGAACGCGATCACGTCCCGAATCGACTCCAGCCGCCCAAACAACATCACCCAACGGTCGATGCCCAGCGCGATGCCCCCGTGCGGCGGCGCTCCGCTGGCCAGAGCATCAAGCAGAAAACCGAACCGCTCCCGGGCCATGTCGGCTGAGATGCCCAGCAGATCAAAGACCTGCTGCTGCACCTTTGAGTCGTGAATTCGGATCGTGCCGCCACCCGCCTCGGAGCCATTGATCACGAGATCGTAGGCGACCGCACGGCAGCCTGCCGGATCGCTGGCCAGCCTGTCGAGATCTTCCGGTCGCGGGGCGGTAAACGGATGGTGCATCGCCGCCCAGCCGCCCGTCTCATCGTCGCGGGCAAACATCGGAAAATCGACCACCCAGGAGGCATGCAGTTGACGGTCGTCATACAGCCCAAGGGTTTTGCCGAGGTGTTTCCGGAGCGTGTGCAGGGCCTTGCAGGTCACAGCGAAGCTGTCGGCGGAGATCAGGGCGAGATCGCCCGGCTCGGCCGCCAGAGCTGCAGAGATTTGCTCCCCAACCCCCTCCCCGAGATTTTTGGCAACCGGCCCGGTCCAGCTGCCCGCCGCATCGAGCTTCAGCCAGACGAGGCCCTTTGCGCCCGCTTCCACCGCAATCGCGGTGAGGTTGTCGAGATCCTTGCGGGAGAACTTGTCGGCGACGCCCGGCACCCGGATGCCCCGGACCCGGCCGCCGGCGTCGAGGGCCCCCTTGAACACCCGGAAGTCACTCCCGGCCACAGCGGCTGCCAGATCGACAATCTCCAGCCCGAACCGCAGGTCGGGGGCGTCATGGCCGAACCGCTCCATGCACTCGTCCCAAGTGAGCCGAGGCAGGGGCAGGGCGACCTCGATCCCCAGAATCTCGCGGGCGGTCTTCTCGACGAGCGTCTCAATGACCTGCATGACGTCGTCGGCCTCCACGAACGACATCTCAAGGTCGAGCTGGGTGAACTCCGGCTGCCGGTCGGCCCGCAGATCTTCGTCGCGAAAGCATTTGGCGACCTGCACATAGCGATCGAAGCCCGCGATCATCAGCAGCTGCTTGTAGAGCTGTGGCGACTGCGGCAGGGCGAAAAATGCCCCATGCTCAAGCCGGCTCGGCACCAGGTAGTCCCGCGCCCCCTCCGGTGTGCTGCGGCCGAGCATCGGCGTTTCGACGTCGATGAAGCCGAGTTCGTCGCAGTGATCCCGCATGATTTTGACGATCCGGCTGCGGAGCAGCAGGTTTCGCTGCATGTCGGCGCGGCGGAGATCAAGCCAGCGGTTCTTCAGTCGGACATCTTCGCCCGGCAGGTCGCTGCCGCCCGGCTGAAAGACCGGCGTGTCGGCCTCGTTGAGCACGGTGAGGGCACTGCAGACCACCTCGATTTCACCGGTGGCCAGCTTGGGGTTGGTCGTGCCCTCCGGTCGTCTGCCAACCCGGCCGGTGGCCGCCAGCACCCATTCAGAGCGAGACGCCCGGGCCCGGGCCATCACCTCCGCCGGAGCATCGGGACCAATCACCACCTGCGTGCGGCCCCACCGATCGCGGAGATCGATGAAGATGACCCCCTTGTGGTCGCGGATGCGGTCAACCCAGCCACAGAGCGTCACGTTCTGACCGAGATTGTCGGGGCGGAGTTCACCGCAGGTGTGGGTGCGAAGCACGGGCTGGAGGCCTTTCGGAAAAACGGGCAGCGGACCAGGCCCGCGGTCGACGGAGTCGAAACAGCAGGCTCAAACGCTATTCTGCGGCCCCGCAGTCGCTTCGCCAAGATGCAACCACAGCCGCCGCGGCGGCTGTGGTTTTCCCCCTTGAGCACCGGCTGCTCACGGCTCAGACCGATTTTCCCGCAAGGCCGACACCACGAAAATGCTGATGGCGAGAAGGATTGAGATGCCCAGCGTCACCAATGCCACGATCAGGGCGGCGGTGTTTGACATCGCGACGGCGGCGATGCCGAGCACTGCAAAAAGTACGGCTGTCCCCAACGCCGACCAACTGAGAATTCGTTCGATCATTGCGGATTGTTGTCGCCGTGAGGGTGCCGGTGATGCGGTGCGGCGTGGCCGTCAGGCCGACGGCCTGGAACCGCGGCTGTCGGCGTTTTCATCAGCGGGAATTCTGGTGGACCGAGCGGCTGCCTGCAAAGACCAATTCCAGTTGGTCATCGGTCGTCTCACCATCGGTCAATTCCCGGAACAGCAGGCTCGGCTGGATGTCACGGTTGTGCTGGTACTTGTCGCTGGCGTATTCGGTGATCGCCCCGGTGATCTGATGGAAGAATATCTGACAGATCGGAACGCCCGGATAGATCTTGACCGGTTGGACGGCGAACATCTCGAGTGTCCAGTAGCCGGCGAAGCCGACATCACCAAAGCCCGCGGTGACGTGGACGAAAAGACCAAGCCGGCCGATCGAACTGCGACCCTCGATCATAGGAACGAGGTTGTGGGTTTCGGTGCGCTCGATCGTGCGGCCGAGATAGAGCTGATTGGGGGTCAGGACGAGGCCGTCCTCGGGAATCTGCACGCGGGCCACCCGGTTGCTTTTCCGCATGTCGAGCACCACTTCCTCGTACACCAGCAACTCGTCATGCAGCGAGAGGTTGTAGCTGTTGGGGTTCAGCCGGGAGTCGTCGAAGGGCTCAATTTTGACGTTGCCGCCGAGTTGCTGCCTGATCTCGTTACCGGAGAGGATCATCGCCAGACTCCTTGCGAGCTTTGGGGAGCAGCATTTGCGACCGCTGATGCGGGCAAGCCTCCCCTGATCCCCCGATAGTGTAAGGATTGAATGAGAGTCTGTCGCACGTTTTTTGGCCGCGGCGGCAAATGGTCGGCAGACTTTCACCAGGCGGCAAAGCCGGGACATCCCCACCGGCCCCTTGACCGAGCGACCCGGCTGCCGGACGCACGGGCCGTGGTTGACTCGGCCAGCGGCAACAGCGTTGCCTCCCGGCGGCATCTCGGCGGTTGGCGGGCAGCGGAGGCAAACATCGCGGTGACTGCGGCGGGCACCAGCCCCGCCGCGGACTCCGGACTGCAGATCGGCGGCTCCGCTCCTGAACCTGCCGGTGCTACCATGAATGCGGAGGGTTCAAAGGTGGCCCCGATGCCAAGAAGGACTTGATGACTCATGAGCACCGACCCGACCGACCCGGCGGAGTATGATCCGCTCTACCTCTCCGGCATCGAAAAATTCAACGAGTGCGACTATTACGAGAGCCATGAAGTCTGGGAGGAACTCTGGACCGACTATCGCGGACCGTCGCGGAAGTTTTACCAGGGACTGATTCAGGCTGCGGTCGCGCTTTACCACTTTGGCAACGGCAATATCCGGGGGGCCCGTAAACTGCACGGCAGCGTGCACGGATATCTCGAGGCTTACGCCCCGTACCACCTCGGCCTGCACATCGATCAATTTCTCGAGTCGTTCGATGCCTGTCTCAAGGAAGTGGCCGCGAGCACCGAAGATTATCCGACTGCCGAACTCGATCCGGAACTGCTGCCGGAAATTCACCTTGATCCGCCTCCGCCCCAAGGCCACGGAGTCTTGACATGAGCGATGAGCCTCTCGGCTTTTCACCGGCTGAATTCTCGGGACTTGCACGGGTCTTTCCGTTGCCCAACCTGGTGATGTTTCCGCATGTGATGCAGGCGATGCACATCTTCGAGCCTCGCTACCGCGCCTTGTTCGAAGAGGCGGTTGAGGGTGACCGGCTGATCGCCCTCGGGGTGCTCGCCCCCGGCTGGGAGCCGCAGTACGAGGGCCGGCCAGCCCTCCGGTCGACCGCTTGCCTCTGCCGGATCGCGACCCACCAGCGAACCCCTGAGGGGACCTACAACACCCTGCTGCTCGGCGTCCGCCGGCTTCGGTTCGTGCGGGAACTTCCGCCCGACAAGCCGTTCCGGGTCGTCGAGTCGGAATTGCTCGATGATGCGATCCCCGAGGAAGCCTCGACGGCGGGCCTCGCAGCACTTCAGCAGCGGCTGTTGAACGCCTTCAAAACAGCGATGCCGAAGATTCCCGCCTCTTACGAGCAGCTCGACCAACTGCTGGGGAACCAGATCACGCTCGGCATGCTGACCGACATCGTCGCCTACACGATCGAGCTCGACCTCGATACGAAACTGAGGCTGCTGGCGGAATGCGACGTGTTGCAGCGGACGCAGCTGCTGCTCGAAGCGCTCGGCGGGAAATCGCAGCCCCGGCCTGAACGGACGTTTCCACCAGCCTTCAGCCTGAACTAGGTTCTGTCTGAAAAGGCTCCCGTTGTTCTGAGAGCGAACTGCTTTTGTTTTTTGCAAGGGTGGGCGAAGCAGCCAGATTGCAGTTCTGGTGGTGGAGCCGGACGGAGCCAGAGGGCGAA
>CAZIQV010000023.1:0-13344 GCA_964541275.1 uncultured Chitinophagaceae bacterium
AGCGGTGAGCAGATCGGCCTTGGTTCCCACGACCAGCCGCGGACGGTCGCTCGATGACGCCGGGACCCCGCCGAGTTCTGCTGCAGGGAAAAGATCGAGGATCAAATCGGCGGAGGCGGAGGCAGCTTCAGCCCGCTCGATCCCGACCCGCTCGACGCGGGCTGCCGGCTGGTCCCCGGCAGCCCGCAGCCCGGCCGTGTCGATCAGTTCAACTTCCCAGCCGTCGAGCACCAACCGGGTGGGGAGCAGATCGCGGGTGGTTCCGGCAGCCGGTGAGACGAGGCTGCGGTCAAAGCCTGCCAGGCTGTTGATCAGGCTGCTCTTGCCGACGTTGACCGCCCCGCGGACGACCACCCGCCAGGGCTGCGGCAGCCGGAGGCCGACACGGGAGGCCCGGAGCAGTCGCTGGACCGCCGCTGCGGCCGCAGCGCGACTGTGGTTTCGGCCTGCTGCGGCCTCGACGAGGAGTGAGTCAACACGAGCCAGCTCTGCGGCAAACCCGCCGGCGAGCTGCCGCGCGATGATTTGGGCAGCCCGGCGGCCGCCGGCGGTGGCGAGCCGTTGCTCGAGCGACGCTGTCGACACCGTACCGCCGGGGACGGCATTTCCCGCAGCGGTGGTCTTGGCAGGTCCAGACGACGCCCCGCTGAGGCTGCCGATGATCGAATCGCTCACGGCCCGGCCGCCATGGGAGTGGACCTCCCAGCGATCTTCCGCAGTGCGGACGACCACAACGACCTCGCGATGCGGTTTCCCGACCCTGTCGGCAGTTGCAGCCTGATGCAGCCAGCAGCCCGCTTCGATCGAACCGACGGCCTGATCGCCCGGCTGTCGCCTGTAGCTGCGGAAACATCGCTCGAGCAGCGAGGCAGCCTCAGGACCGGAAATGCCGACAACACCCAGCCCACCACCGGCGGGTGTCAACTCAACAACGCCCTGACTCCAGCCGCCGGACGAGTTCATGCATCACCCCGTCGCCGCGAGCCGGGCGGCTGCTGCGGCCACCGACCCATCCTGAAGGGTTGAGGGGCAGACCCGTCGGGGGTGACGGCCACTGCTACCAACGTGGCTGCTGCGGCAAACCGCAAACGCGGGACCGAGCGGCTGAAAAGGCAACGCTCGCCGGGGCTTTCCACCGCGTCAGATCCCAGCCACCTGCGCCTGTTTTGCAAATCCGATCTCGTCCCGCCAGCGGTCGACCTCGCGGCCTCGTTCAGCCGCCGCCTGCTCAGCCTGCTTGACTGCCTGACTGCCGGCCGCCGATTGCTTCGCAAACTCCGCCGCCAGCTGCTGCCGGGCTTTCGCCGCCTCGCGGTTCGCCGCCTCCGCCTTGGCCACGGCGGCAGCAGCGGCCTTGTGAGCCTTGGACGCCCGGTCCTTGTCCGCCGCGGCTTTACGCTGGCTGGCCTCGGCCTGCTTGACCGCGGCCACCGCCTTGTTCGCGGCCGCAACAGCTGACTCGGCAGCGGTCTTTTCGCCGGCTTCAGACTCAGCCGCGGTGGCCGTCGCCGCTGCCTCCTGCGCCTTGGCGGCAGCCTGCCTGGCTGCAGCCTGCTGCTTTGTCGCTGCTGCCAGCCGGCCCTCGGCGGCCCGCAGGGTCTGTTGAGCCGCGGCCGCCTGCTGCTTTGCCTCTGCAAGCGTTGCGTCGGCCTGCGCCAGCCGCTTCTCCGACTCTGCAACCTTCGCCTTGCCCTGCTGCTGCTGGGTCCGGTGCTCGGCGGCCTTTTGCTGGACGATCTTCTGGGCCGCCGCCAGCCGCCGCTCAGCGTCCGCCAGCCGGTCCTCGAGAGGCTCGGGGTTTGAATCGATCTGTCCGAGCCGCTTCCCGTCGGCGAGTTTGAACACCTCAACGCGGCCCGCCCAGTCCGCGGCAATCACCAGGCTCTGGTCGTCGTTGACCGTGGCGCAGGTGCCGATATCGGAAAGATCACCGAAGTCCCGTTCAATCTTGCCGTCGGCCTTCCAGAGCTTGACGTTCCGATCCCGACCGGTGGAAACGAGGCGTCCGTCCTTGAGCCAACGGACATCGGCCACCCCGCCGCCATGGGCGTTCCACGAACGAACCTTTTTCCCTTGGTCGGCATCCCAGAGGTGAATCGTGCCGTCTTCAGCGGCGGTCGCCAGCAGCAAGCCGTCCGCCCGCCATGAGGTCGCCGTGATCCCGCCGGCATGGCCCTTGAGCACCGCCCACTCCCGCGCGCCGAACGACTCCCAGAGGAAGAGATTGCCCGCGCGGTCCCCCGTGGCCAGCAGGACGCTGTCAGGCGAAAAGGCAAGGCTGGTGATCCAGTCGGTGTGCTTGGTGATTTCGCTCTCGACCTGCCCGTCAGCGGTTGTCAGCAGGCGAACCACCTTGCTCGACCCGCCGAGAGCGACGAGCCGTTGATCAGCCGAGATGTCAGCCGCAAGCACCTCGTCATACTCGTCGCCCAACTCGATCAGCCGCTTGCCGCTGGCCACATCCCAGAGGACCACCCTGCCACTCTTGGCGGCCACGCCGCCGCCGCCGAGCAGCAGTCGGGCGTTGCGGGAAAACCGCAGCGTGCGGCAGTCACCCTCGGGAAAGGGAAGCACGCCGCGGAGCTGCCGCGATGCCGGGCTGTAGAGCAGCACCTGCCGGCGGCCGCCGATGGCGACGACGTCGCCGTGCGGCGAGGCAGCCAGCCCGGTGATCGTGGTCGGCCGGATCCCGTGGCTGACCACCTGCAGCGGCAGCCGCGGCGGGAGAATCGGGTCGCCCTCCGGCGTGACGATGGCCCCCGGGTCGAGGGCGAGGTTAGTCTTGGGCTTGGCCGCCATCGGCTTGGACCCGTCCCGCTCGATCAAGCCGCCGATGATCCATTTCTTGAGCACCGCCAGCATGCTGTCCGGAATCCGGTCGGCGTTCGGCGGCATCACCGGTTCGGATTCATGGCTGGCGACCTGCCAAAGATAAGACCCATCCGGATCGCCGGCGGCGAGCACGTCGCCCGAATTGCCGCCGGCCTGCATCTGCTGATAGCTGGTCAGGTCAAGGCCGCCGGCACGCTTGCCGGCGTTGTGGCAGCCGCAGCACTTCTCTTTAAAAATCGGCAGGACATCCTGCTCGTAGGTCGGCGGCTTTTCCGCGGCCGCGAGTCGGTCGCCGCCAGACGCCGCCGTCGCCAGCACCAGTGCCAGCAGCCCGGCGAGCCGGAGGTCAAAATCGGGTCGGCATCTCATGATCGTTCCCTTTGTGGCACGGCGTCTCCGGGATCACTCTCAGCGGCGGCAGGCCGGCCAGCAGGTCCGGACCGCAGCCCCGGAGGATCAGTGGTTGAAGATGAACTCGGGCGAATTGAGCAACGCCCAGAAGACATCTTCGAGGGCCTGCTTGCGGTCGTCCTGCGACTGCAGTTCGGCAACCAATTCAATCCGTTCGGCTTCCCGGGCCTTCCGGCCGTAGCAGCGGACGATCAGCCGATCGACGATCTGGCTGTCGGTCAGTCCCTCGTCAATCCAGCGGCCGACGAGATTGCCCTGGCGAATCCGGTCGTTGGCGACATCGCCGTTGAGCAGATGCAGCGCCTGCGACAGGCTCGGGTCCATGCTGACGGCGCAGGAGCAGACATCCTCGCGGGTGGCCCGGCCGAAGGTGGTGAGAAAGTACGTGGTGGTACGGCCATCGGCCACCTGCACCGCCCGCGCTCCCTCCGGAAGGCCGGGAAATTTATTGGTGGTGTCGGTCACCTGGGCGAGAACGTCGAGGAGCACTTCAGCACGAATCCGCCGAACCGAGGCGTGGGAAAAGTTGGTCGTATCGAGCCGGTTCGTCGCGTTCGGCTCGCAACTCCGCTGATACGTCTTGGAGGCGACGATATCCCGCACGAGCCCTCGGAAATCCCATCCCGAATCAACAAACCGCCGGGCGAGTTCATCGAGCAGCGGCCCGTTGACCGGCGGGTTGCTCACCCGGAAGTCATCCGGTTCGTGGACGATTCCCCGGCCGAGGAAATGAGCCCAGACGAGATTCACGATTCGCTTGGCGAAAAACGGATTCTCAGGGTCGACCACCCAGTCGGCCAACGCCTGCCGCCGATTCTCGGTCGCCACCTTGGGCTGGTCGCCACCGAGGAATTTCGGGGCGACATTCTGGCCCGACACCGGGTGCTTGACGCCGCCACCGCCGGAATCGTAGACGATCGTCTCCCGGGGATCTTCAGCCCGCTTTCGCCGCAACTGCGGAAAAAATGCGGCAAAGCCGTAGTAATCATCCATCGTCCAACGATCGAAGGGATGGTTGTGGCACTGGGCACACTGAATCCGCATCCCGAGGAAAGCCTGAGCGATATTTTCGGTCAACTTCAACGTGTTTCGCTCGAGCTGGAAATAGTTGGTCGGCGGATTGTCAAACGTCCCGCCGGAGGCCACGAGCAGGTCGCGGACCATCTGATCGATCGGCTGGTTCGCTGCGATCCGCCGGTCGAGCCACTGATGGTAGAGCAACGCCCCCTTGGGGCTGACGTCATTGCCCTGGGAGCGAATCTGCAGGATTTCAGCCCACTTCATCACCCAGAGGTCGACGAACTCCTTCCGGCTCATCAACTCGTCGATCGCCCGCTGACGCTTGTCGCCCCGCTGATCGGCGAGAAAGGCGTCTCGCTCAGCCGCGGTCGGAATCAGCCCGGTTAAATCGAGCGTGACCCGCCGCAGGAACGCCTCGTCGCTGCAAACCTCTGACGGGGTGATTCGCAGACTCTTCAGTTTGGCGTCAACGAGATCGTCCACCCAGGTGTTGCCGGGGGTTTCCGGGAAGGCAAATGAGAGCCCCGCCGGAATGACCACGGTCGGAACCCCAACGGTCATCGTGTCGTAACGGGCCATCAAAAATGCCTCGCCCCGTCGGCCGCTCGTGACCAGGCCCTCCTCGGAGACAGCAGCCGATCCGCTGTTACTCGACGAATACCAGACCAGATCGGTGACATCCCGGTCGGTGCCGTCGGCAAATGACGCAACGGCCACAAGTTGCTGTGTCGCCTGCTTGCCCTCCAGCAGCGACTCTGGCGGGTAGAGTTCCAGTCCGGTCAGTGCCGGCACCTTGGCGGCCCCATCCGGATCATCGGCCGCGCCCGCTTCGATCCAGCCGATGAGCGTGCCGGCGAGATCGCTGTCGATCGCGAACCGCTTGCCGCCGGTGTGCGGCACCCCGCCGATCGCCTTTTGCACCAGCAGACTGCCCGCCGGGTCGCCGAGGTCAATCCGTCTTCCCGGCATTTCCCGCGTGATCCGCTGGTAATCGCCGGCGGGGTCAAAGCCGAACAACGAAAGCCGGAAGCCGTCCTTCCCCCGGGCGGCTCCGTGACAACTGCCCATGTTGCAACCGCCTCGGGCAAAGACCGGCATCACGTCGAGCCGGAACGAAAGCGGCGGGTTCTTTTTTGCGTCAACGACCCGCACCGGGATCTCACACTGCCGTCCCCGGCAGGAGACCGTCAGTCGCGTTTCGCCGTCTTTCAGCGGTCGGACAAACGGCAGCGGACGTCCGGCGTCGACGGCCACCGGGTCGATGGCCGCCACTCCCGCGTCACCAACAACGACCTTCGCTTCCGCCGAAAGATCGATTGTGACGCCGTCGGCACGCGCGCCTTGAATCAGAATCCGCTGTCGGTCCCGAGCCGAGTCGAGTTGAACGGCCGGGGGAAAGACCCGCAGTTCAACGATCGCGGCGGGGGATTCAGCAGCCTCCGCTCCAGCGGGCAGTCCGCACAAGCAACACCCCAAAACCGCCGCGACCATCGCCGCGGACCAGCGTGCAGCCCCCGCCGCTGTACGGCGGGAGGCTTTCAATGTTCGCATTGCCAGAGAGCCACTCATCGAATCATCACTCCTTCGCACTGGAAGCCTCAGGCCCACCGGAATCCTCAGCGGAAGCGTCTGCCGCCGCGGCGGCAATTGCCTGGGCCTGCTGCCGTAACCGCTCTCGCCGCGAGAGCACCTTGGGCTTGGGCTTTGCCGCCTGTTCGGCCGCTTTCGGCTTCGGTTTCGGCTTGGCGGTCTTCGCCACCACCGGAAGCGGCTTGTCGATCCGCAATTCCCCCGCCTTGACCTTGTGGATCACCCAGTCGTCGTTCTGCGGGACATGCAGTTCGCAGACCACTGAACCATGCTTTCCGACCGGAGCATCCTTGCCAACAACAACCGGAAACCGCACCTCCTCGTCGCCCGGGCTGACCGCCACCTCTTTCGCCTCGCACTTGGCAGGCAGCCCCAGCAGCATCGCCTTGGCCGGCGTCTTGGCAGCCTCGGTCAGTTTGCCCACGAAAAGGATTTCGCTGCCGAGTTCACCCGCCGCCCGATCGACGGCAAGTTGCAGCAGCGGTTCACTCACAGTCAGGCTCACCGGCCGGCTGGCAATTTCGATCCGCGGACGGGTTTTGGCGAGGTCGCCCTTGGGGCTAACCGTCGCGGCGACCACGATGCCCCAGGAGCCGACAGCTGCCTTGGAATTTGCGTTGATCGGGTAGACGACCTCGGACGCGTCGGCAGGCACGTTCACGCCGGAAGCGGCCCCCACGCCGGGCGGCCGGAACGGAAACACCAGCCGGATCGATCCCTCAAAACCCTCGGCCCGGCGGACCTTGACCCGCAGGTCGAGCCGCCCCGACTGGACCAGCGGCACCGCGGGTTCGACGAGTTCAATCTCGACGGGTGATTGGTCGACGACCGCAACCGGCAGCCGGTCGCTCACGCTTTGCCGCCAGCAGGTGCGGTTCGGATTGCCGTGCACCAGTTCGGTGGGCTGCCTCAGGCACCCCAGCGATCGCGGCGGCGTGTCACCAGCCTCGCCGGCCTGATCCTTTGCTGCTTTCGCCTCAGGAGCATCGGCGTCATCAACGCGGAGGTCGACCGCGGCCATGGCGGCTGCCAGCGGCGCATCGGCCGCCGCCTCGAACACGAGCAGGGACGACGGCGAGTTGCCCGGCAGCGGCGTCGCCGTCACCTGCACTCCGGCAGGCAGACCGGTGAGATGCGGCAGCAAATCGCCGCGGAAGTCGGTTCGCGAGGCGTTGACTAGCAGGGCCATGCGATTGCCCCGCGGCACCTGGGCGATCAGCCGCTGTTGAGACTTGGTGCGGGCCGGAGGAACCGCCACATGCACCGCTGGCTCGACTTCCGCCACCTCAATCCACCAGACAAACGCCTCTCCACCGCGGTCCTGATGGTCGCTGACGCGGACCAGAAAAGACCCTTCCGCGGGAACCGTCACGGTCATCGCGCTGTCGGGACCGGCCGAGTCGTCGTTGCCGGTAATTCGCTGCCGCTTGGCGTCGTCGCGATACGCGTTGAGCGTGAGGTCGATCGGCGAGCCGAGACGGCGGCCCCAGGCCCGTACCGACCATTTCGAGCCCTTCGGCGCCTCAAATCGCACCCAGTCGACATCGCCCGGCTTCTGCAGCTGGCCCCAGACGGCCGCCGCCGCCGGAACAGTCGGACACTTCTCTGGCTGGTCGTTGGGCTCGGCCTCGCGGGAAACCGGCAGCGGCGTCAGCCTCAATGGCACCGGCTCCGCGGCTGCCACGCCGTCGCGAACCGGGACGGCAGCGACCATTCCGTCATGTATCGCATCCCGGCGAATGAGTTTTTCCGGCAGCGAAACCTCCTGCGACCAGGGGCCATCAGCGTCACCGAGCCATTGGACGGCGAGCTTCTCACCGGGATTGCCCCCGGGAGGCAGCCCGACGGTCGGCGTCGGAAACCGGCCGACATTGAGCAGGTAGAAACTGTTGTCGTCGCCCCGATAGGCACTCTCGCGAACCCGCAAAAAATAGTCTCCAGCCTCCTTCACTCGCGTCGAGATCATCGCATCCTGCTGCAGCAGCGAATGATCGTCGCACGACGCGACGACAAAGCCGTCACCGTCGACCAGTTCAACCGCGGGATCAAACGGCGTATGGTTCAGACGCACGGCACGAAGGCTCGCCGCGATCCGGTCGCCGGCCTGCAGTCGGACCCGGAAGGTGTCAACGTCCTCACGGCGGGCAACCCCCGCGACCGTCTCGGCCAACCCGCCATCGAGCACGATTTCTTCCGCCGCCTCCGGGCTGTCGTTCCGCTGTTTGTTACCGCTCGCCGTCTCAGCCTCGATCCGAACCGGCGTGCTGATCACGGCAAAGGTGCGTAATTCGGAAAGCCCAGCCGGCGTCCGCACCCGAACCCGATGATCACCAAGCGGGCAATCCGCCGGAATCCGCAGCGTGACCTTGACGGTGCCCGCATTCACCTGCTCGATGCCGACCTGCTCGATCAGCCCGTCCTCAAAAAAGAGTTCGCTCGCCCCGTCGAGCCGACTGCCGCTGATGGTGACTTCACAGTCAGTCCCTCGCTGCCCCGCCGGCGGCAACATCCGCCCGATCGCCGGTGCGGCGTGGCAGACCTGTCCGGCAAATGCTCCGACGAGCAGGAACAGTCCGCCAGAAAGCCAAGAACGGTGAACGAACCTGAGCGTGAATCGACTCTCAGGGTGCATCGGTTGCTCCTCCGAACAAGTCAGTCAAACGGGCCGCCGACGAACCACACCGCGACGGCCCCGTCCCCGCCTTTCCGTGGCGAGACAAGGTCAGGCCAGCAGGTCGCGGCAGACTTTGCCGCCATCGACAATCTCAACCGGCCGGGCTCCCGGTGCCATCAGTTCCTTCTCGGCGACGATCCCGAGGCAGTGATAGACCGTCGTCGCGAGATCCTCGATTGTCACCGGGCTTTCGAACGGCTCAGCGGCGATCGAGTCGGACGCTCCGTGCACGAGCCCCCGCTTGACGCCGCCGCCCGCCATCACGACGCTGAAAACCTTTGGCCAGTGGTCCCGCCCAGAGTCGCGGTTGATCTTCGGCGTCCGGCCGAATTCGCTCGACACCATGACCAGTGTCGAGTCGAGCAGTCCGCGGCGATCGAGATCGTTGATCAACGCCGCAAACGCCTGATCAAACGCCGGCAGGCGACTATCGATACCCTGCCGGATGCGTTGGTGCATATCCCAACTGCCGTACGACATCGTGACAAACCGGACACCCGCCTCGACGAGCCGGCGGGAAAGCAGCATCCGCTGCCCAGCCTGGTTGCGGCCGTACGCGTCGCGGATTGCCCTGGGCTCGGCGTTGATGTCGAACGCCGCCTGAGCTTCAGCCGAACTGACGAGGTCGTAGGCCCGCTGATAGAACGTGTCCATCGCCGCCAGGTCGGTGGAGTGTTCGAGTCGCTCAAAGTGCCGGCCGACCACCTCGCGGAGACGACGCCGCGATTCGAACCGGCCACCATCGACACCTTTGGGCAGCGAAAGGTCACGGACGGTGAAATTGTTGCTCGCCGGATCAGACCCCAGCGTGAACGGACCAAACGCGCTGCCGAGATAGCCGGCACCGGCATCCGGGGCCGGCAATTTCGGCAGGCAGACATACGGCGGCAGGTTCGCCCGCGGGCCGAGTTCGTGGGAGACGACGCTCCCGAGACTCGGATAGGTGATCGCCGGACTCGGCTTGTACCCGGTGAACATGTTGTGCGTGCCCCGTTCGTGGGCCGCCTCGCCATGGGTCATCGAGCGAATCACCGTGATCTTGTCAGCGATCTTGCCCGTCCGCTTGAGATGCTGATTGAATCTCACGCCGGGCAGGACCGTCTCGACGGTGCCCATCTCGCCACGGTACTCAAGCGGCGACAGCGGCTTCGGGTCGAAGGTCTCCTGCTGTGCCCAGCCGCCCGGCAGCCAGATGTGGATCACACTTTTGGCCGTCCCCTCGAAATGGTCGAACTGCTTGGCATCGGCGAGCGCTGACCGGGTTCGCAGGAAAGAACCGAGCGACAACCCGAAACCGGCCAACGACCCAACCTGAAGAAACTCCCGGCGGCCCGGCAGCACGAGGTGTCCTCCAGGGCAATGCGATTTCTGACCACGGTGGTGTTGCATCATTCGTTCTCTGCTTGCAGAAGTCTGGGACAAATCAGCAGTCGAGGTTTCAACCATCAAGTTTCAAACTGCCGCTTTCATTTTCTATAGTCGTCCGTAACGACGCTGTCTGCAACAATGTCATTTGACCGGGAGCATTACGCGAGTTGCGTCGATTGGGAAGCATCGCGGCAGTCGCGAATTGCGGCTGCGGGAACCGATTTTGAACTGCCTTTCTGCCGACAGGCACCCACACCCCCTGAGGAGGATTGCACCAATGGCTGTTGACGTTCGAGAAGCCGATGACGGCGAGGTTGTCGAGGTGACAGTGACCGGAAAACTCAGCCGGGACGACTACGATACATTCGTTCCGTTTCTTGAGGCGCGGATGGAGGAAAAGAAGGTCAAAATCCTGTTTTCCATGAAGGATTTCACCGGCTGGGATGCGGGTGCCCTCTGGGAGGACCTCAAATTCGACATCAAGCACTTTGGTGATATCGAACGGCTGGCGCTGGTCGGCGATAAAAAATGGGAAGAGGGAATGGCCTGGTTCTGCAAGCCTTTCACGACCGCCAAGGTTGCCTATTTTGACCAGAGTCAGATTGAGACGGCCCAGGCCTGGCTGCGGGGGGACTGACGGCGGCTTCCCGGACTGGTCGTGCCCCCGGACTGATCAGGGAAACCCCGTTCCGGCTGCTGCCCGCACATGGGGGCGACAGTGAACCCGCCTTCGCGAGAGCCGAAACCGACAAGGGTTTTTCGGAATCGGTCTCCAGCGTTTTCGCGGCGGCTGCCGTCTGCCAACCAGATCATCCGGGTGAATGTTCTCCGTCGGCGAGCGTCCGCTTGCCGCGGAGCAGGTGATGGTAATGCTGGGCAAACCGGTGGGCCTCATCGCGAACGTACTCCAGCAGCCGCAGTGAAAACGCGTGCCGAGACAGCCGCAGCGGTTCAGCCCGGCCCGGAAGAAAAATCTCCTCCTCCCGCTTGGCAAGCGACAGGATGCAGGGCGGTTCGATCCCCAGCGAGTCGACCGCGTCAAGGGCGGCTGAAAGCTGGCCTTTGCCGCCATCGATCAGGAAAATGTCCGGCAGCGGCGCCCCTTCCCGCATGAGCCTGGAGAATCGCCGCGCAACCACTTCGTGGATGCTCTTGAAGTCGTCGATGCCGTCGACAGTCTTGATTCGATACCGTTTGTAGCCCGGCTTGAACGGCAGGCCGTCGATGAACTGCACGAGGCTCGCGACGGTTTCGTTGCCGGCGAGGTGGGCGATGTCGACACCCTCGATCACGCGGGGGGGCTTGGCCAGGCCGAGCACCTTCTCGAGTCCCGCCAGTCCCTTCTTCGGGTCGACCAGAAAGACCTCGGGCTGCACGTGCTCCTCGAGGTCGCCCCGCTCATGCAGCCGCTCGAGCAGTTTGATCTCATCCCGTAACCGGGCCGCCCTCTCAAACTCAAGCGCCTTTGAGGCCTCGAGCATCTCCCGCCGCATCTGCTCAAGCAGCCGCTGTTTCCCCCCTTCCAGAAAGGTCTTCAGTCGGTTGATGTCTTTGCGGTATTCCGCCTTGGTGATCCGCAGGTTGCACGGCGCGGTGCACTGGCCAATCGAGGCGAGCAGGCAGGGCCGGAACCACCGCCATTGCGGATCGTCGGCATCGATGTCGAGCGAACAGGTGCGAAACTTGAAGATTCGCTGCAGCACCACGATCGCCCCCCGCAGGCTGCCGGCGCTGGGAAAGGGACCGAAGAGCTTCACCCCCTTCGCGGCCGGCGAACGAGTGAATTCGACCCGGGGGAAATCCTCGTGGGTGGTGATCTGCAGGTAGGGAAAGGTCTTGTCGTCCTTGAGATCGGAATTGAAGCGGGGCTGAACATCCTTGATCAGCCGGCTCTCCAGCAGCAGCGCATCGACTTCACTGTCGGCCTCGAGAAAGTCGATGTCGCGGATTTCACGAACGAGGTCTGCCGTCCGCCGGTCGAGTTCGGCCGCCTTGAGGAAATAACTGCCGGCACGGCTCCGCAGATTCTTTGCCTTGCCGACATAGATCACCCGGCCGGCGGCGTCCTTCATCAAATACACACCCGGACCCTGGGGAAACGCCCGGACTTTGCGGGCTGCTTGCGACGCATCGCGGCCGGCCGCCGCCATATCGGTGTCGGCGGGCAGGGTCTCGGCGGATTCGTCGGGATGGTGGCTCACGTCGGAAAGTATATTGCCCCGCAGGTCGCCCAAGCCGGCGCGGGCCAGATCCCCTCCGCCTCCCGACGAACATTCACCCGGCGGCCGACCCGGCGACGCCGAGCCGGAGCTTCGACCCCGGCATCCCGGCCCCGCGGCCTGCGGGCGGGCGATCGGTCTCCCCGGTTGTGGCAGCGGGGATCTCCGGCAGCCGGATAATGCCGATCAGGCAGGCGGGGGCCATCACCGACACGACAGCGAGGACGAGCAGGCTCGGACCCGCCAGCACGACCGTCACGGCAATGATCGCCAGTGTGAACACCGCCAGCCGACGCTTTGACGTCCGGCTCAGCGCATGATGGGCATCCCATTCGCGGACCATGTCGCCAAACAGCGGCGTCGCCTCCAGCAGCGCATGGGCCCGCGGCGACGAACGAGCCAGAAAGTAGCTGCTCGCCAGCAGAAAGGGGACTGTCGGGATGCCCGGCACGATCACACCGACAACGGTCAACACCACGCTCCCGCCGCCGGCGGCCAGGTAGAGCAGCCGCTTGGGTCCGTGGACGAGCACCGGCTCGGCAGAGGTCTGGCGGTGCGGCGTCTGCGGCGCGGCCGGCGGCGGCGTCTCCCGGCGGCTCCGGCCGCGGCGGCGAAACCAGCCAGCCTGCCGCGGCTGCTCATCCCCGCGTTCTTGCCGCAGGGCTTCCCGTAGGGCCGCCACGAAGGCGTCGGCAGCAGCGGCGGCCGTGACCCCGGCCTGCTGCCAGCCAATGCGACAGCCCCCCCGGGCCAGGTCGAGGTTGGCAAAAGCGATTTCCGGCTGTCGCTGCAACTCCCGCAGGAGTGCTTCGGCCAGCCGGGGCCGGGCGTTGCAGAAGACGCGGGTGTCGGCGACAGCCAGGCAGCCATTGGAAAACTGGACGGTCACTGCCATCGATCGGTCTCCTCCAGTAATCGGTATCGTCGGCAGGGCCGTCGACCGCCGGCCGGACGAGAACGTGGCCACCTGCCGCCGAGCATCAAGCACACATCAGGGCTCTGCGCTGCGGCTGGAGACCTGACCGCCTTGATGCCTCGCGGGCCGCGAGCGTCTGCGGCGTTCACTCAACAAGAGCTTAACCAGCCGGCCTGCGGCCTGCAGAGCAACCCTGAACAAGGGGCCTGCCGCCGCTCGTTTTGATGCTCTGCGGCCGGGGCCCGCCGGCGGCAAACTTCTAGGTTCTGTCTGAAAAGGCTACCGTTGGCCCGAGAGCGAGCTGCTTTGGCCTC
>CAZIQV010000024.1:0-12912 GCA_964541275.1 uncultured Chitinophagaceae bacterium
CTGCCGGGAGGCCTGCCTATCGGCTGGCGCTGCAGACCCGCGAGCAGCACATCCGTCGCGAGAAAGCGACTTCAAACATCTGCACTGCGCAGGTGCTGCCCGCCGTCGTGGCGGCGATGTATGCGGTCTATCACGGTCCGGAGGGACTGAAGACCATCGCCTACCGGGTCGCTCAGTTGACGGCGACGCTCGCCGCCGGCCTCGAGCAACTCGGCTTCTCGCGGCGGCACGACCGCGCTTTTGACACCCTCGCGGTGGAAACCGGCGAGCAGACCGCACCGCTGGCCGTCCGGGCCCGGGACGCCGGCATGAACCTGCGGGAACTCGACCGGGCCACCCTCGGCATCAGCCTCGACGAGACAACCACCCCCGCCGACGTCGTGCGGCTCTGGCAGGTCTTTGCCGATGATCAGGCGGTACCGGAGTTTGCCGACTGCGAGGCGACCGCCGCCCCACTGGTACCGGAAGGTCTGACCCGGAAAAGTGATTTCCTGACCCATCCCGTTTTTCACACCCATCGCAGCGAAACCCAGATGCTGCGTTATCTGCGGGAGCTGGCCGACCGCGATCTGGCGCTCGACCGAACGATGATTCCGTTGGGCAGCTGCACGATGAAGCTCAATGCCACCAGTGAGATGATTCCGATCAGCTGGCCGGAATTTGCCGACGTCCACCCCTTCGCCCCGGCCGACCAGCGGGAGGGCTATGCGATCCTGCAGCGGCAACTCTGCGACTGGCTCGGCGAGGCGACCGGCTATGCCGGCATCAGCCTGCAGCCCAACGCCGGTGCCCAGGGCGAGTATGCCGGCCTGCTGGTCATCCGGGCCTGGCAGCGGGCTCGCGGCCAGGGCCATCGCGACATCTGCCTGACCCCCGCCTCAGCCCACGGCACCAATCCCGCCAGCGCGCAGCTGGCCGGCATGCAGGTGGTGGTGATCGGCTGCGACAAGCAGGGCAACGTCGACCTGCAGGAGCTTGCGGAAAAGTGCCAGCAGTTCAGCGAGCGGCTGGCGGCGGTGATGATCACCTATCCGAGTACCCACGGGGTGTTTGAGGCAGAGGTAAAAGAACTCTGCGACATCGTCCACCGCCACGGCGGCCGGGTCTACATCGACGGGGCCAACATGAACGCCCTCGTCGGCACCGCCGAGCCGGGCCGCTTTGGAGGTGACGTCAGCCACCTGAACCTCCACAAGACCTTCTGCATTCCGCACGGCGGTGGCGGCCCGGGCGTCGGACCGGTCTGCGTGGTCGACGACCTGGTGCCGTTTCTGCCGGGCCACGCCACTGGCGGCGTCGAGACGACCGGTGGCGTCGGGGCAGTCTCGGCGGCGGCGCTGGGCAACGCCGGGGTGCTGCCGACCAGCTGGATGTACATCCGGATGATGGGGGCCGCCGGCCTGCGGCAGGCGACCGAAGCGGCGATCCTCTCGGCCAACTACGTCAGCGTGAAGCTTCGCGATCACTACCCGACGCTCTACACCGGCACCGGCGGCCGGGTCGCCCACGAGTGCATCCTCGACCTCAGGCCGCTCAAAGAGACCAGCGGCATCACCGCCGAGGATGTGGCCAAACGGCTGATCGACTACGGTTTCCACGCCCCCACCCTCAGTTTTCCGGTGCCGGGCACGTTGATGGTCGAGCCGACCGAGAGTGAGGATCTGGCAGAACTCGACCGGTTCATCGCGGCGATGATCGCAATCCGCAACGAAATCCGCCGGGTGGAGGAAGGCCGCTGGCCCCGGGACGACAACCCGGTGATCCGGGCCCCGCACACCGCCGCCTGCCTGGCGGCCGAGCGGTGGACGCGGGCCTACACCCGAGAAGAGGCGGTGTTTCCGCTGCCGGAATTGAAACGGCGGAAATACTGGCCGCCGGTCGGCCGGATCGACAACGTCCATGGCGACCGCAACCTGTTTTGTAGCTGCGTGCCGGTCGAAAACTGGGCAGAACCAGCCGGCTCCGACTGACACCGAGCCTTGGTGATCCCGGGAACGATCTCCGGCAGTAACCGGCGGTGTTTCATGACATAGACAGTCAGCGGCGGGTGCCTGAACCGGATTTGCCGCTGCTGGCCGCAGACTGGGCCGGGCCTGCAACGGGGATTGCCATGCGCCGACAACTTCTGACCGCCTGGGCGTTGCTCTTCGGTGCCGGGGCATTCGGGGGCGGCAGCGTCGCGGCAGGCGAGCAGACAGCGGCACAGCGGCATTTTTTTGAGACCCGTATCCGGCCGGTGCTGGTGCAGCATTGCTACGGCTGCCATGCGGCGGACGCTGATGAACTCGCCGCCGGGCTCAGACTCGACGATCCCGAGGCCATGCTGGCCGGCGGTCAATCGGGCCGAGCGATCGTGCCGGGTGATCCCGACGCCAGCCTGCTCGTGCAGGCGTTGCGGTACGACGGGCTCGAAATGCCGCCGGAAAAGCCTCTGCCTGCGGCGGTCGTTGCCGACTTTGAACACTGGATTCGCCGGGGGGCCGTCGATCCCCGTGAGGTTCAGGCAGTCGCGAACGATCAGGCCGCAGCAGCACCGCGGCAACGGCTCTGGTCCCTCGCCCCGCTTCGCGATTCCGAGCCACCGGCTGTCGGCGACCCCGGCTGGCCGCGAGACCCGCTCGACCGGTTTGTGCTGGCCCGACTCGAAGCTGGGCAAACGCCCGTCGCTGATGACGCCGCGGCTCGCGACCTGGTTCGGCGGCTCTGCTTCGACCTGCACGGCCTGCCGCCGACCGCTGAACAGATCGATTCATTCACAGCGGCCTACGCAGCCAATGCCGATGCCGCGGTGGCCGAACTGGTCGACCGGCTGCTCGCCCAGCCGCAGTATGGCGAACGCTGGGGCCGGCACTGGCTCGATGTCGCCCGCTATGCCGAATCAAACGGCAATGACGGTCTCGGCCGGAATCCAACCTTTCCTCATGCCTGGCGGTATCGCGACTACGTGATTGCGGCGTTGAACGACGACCTGCCCTATGACCGCTTTCTCGCCGAACAGATCGCCGGCGACCTGCTGCCGAGCGGCTCCCCGCAGGAGCGTGACCGCCGGCTGGTCGCCACCGGCTTTCTGGCTTTGGCCGCCAAGCCGGCCAAGGCGATGAACCAGAACTTTGAGATGGACGTGGTCGCCGACCAGATCGATCTGGTCGGCCGCGGCGTCCTCGGCCTGAGCATCGGCTGCGCCCGCTGCCACGACCATAAGTTCGATCCGATTCCGACCCGTGACTACTACGCCCTGGCCGGTATTTTTCAGAGCACCGAGACACTCTGGGGAGCAGCCGGTCACGAAACGCTCACCGCACCTCCGACCGACCTGCATCGGCTCTCGACGGCCGAGCGGGTGCTGCCTCCCGAGGGCTTTGTGGAAACAGTCGTACTGCGGGACTCGGCGACCGGTGTCCCCAAGAAAATCCCACCGCCGAAATGGCCCGCCGGCACGCCAGTCGCCATGGGGGCCCGCGACCGCAAGCAACCGGCTGATTCCAAAATCAACATTCAGGGAGAATCGAAGAAGCTCGGCCCGCAGGTTCGGCGGGGCTTCCTGGCGGCGCTGCAGCCACCGGCGACTCCCGAGTTTGCCGTCAGCCGCCGCGAGAGCGGCCGGCTGCAACTGGCCCGCTGGCTGACCAGCACCGCCCGACCGCTGACTGCCCGGGTGCTGGTCAACCGGGTCTGGCAGCATCTCTTCGGCCGGGGACTGGTCGGCACGCCCAATGATTTTGGCGTCTTCGGCGAACCTCCCACGCACCCGGCACTGCTCGATCATCTGGCCGCCCGGTTCATTGACGAGGGCTGGTCGATCAAACGGCTGATCAGGCGCATCACCACCAGCCGAACCTATCGACTGACCAGCCGGGATACCCCCGACCGCATTGCCGCCGATCCGGAAAACCGGCTGCTCAGTCGCCACCGCCGCCGGCGGCTCGACGCCGAGTCACTCCGCGATGCGATGCTCGCCGCCAGCGGCCAGCTCGACCGCTCCCCCGGTGACGGTTCGCTCATCCGGCATCGGGACATCCTGGTGAATCTGGCAGGGAACCTGCACAAGCCGAGCAACCGTCGAAGCGTCTACCTCTGCTATCTGCGAGGCGCACCGCCGCCCGCCCTTGCCGCCTTTGATCTGCCCGACTTTCGCGAGCCCGTCGGCCAGCGGGATGTCGCCACGGTCCCGGGCCAGGCCCTGCATCTGTTCAACAACCCGTTTGTCGTCGCACAGGCTGAGCATCTCGCCCGCCGCGTCTACGGGCTTGCCGCCGATGACCAGGACCGGCTCGGGCTCGCCTTCCGATTCGCCCTCGGCCGCGACCCCGACAGCGCAGAACGGGTGCAAGCCCGCGGCCTCCTGGCTGGACTGCGGGCAAGCCTGAAGACCGCCGAAAAATCAGGGGAGCAAGTCTGGACGGGCTTCTGCCAGGCGCTGCTCATGAGCAACGAATTCCGCTATATCGACTGATCCGGCCCTGCCTTCCGGAAGCACTTCAAAGCCGATCGACCCCATCGTCCAAACGCCTGCGAAAGCCGAGGTTCTGATGACTGTCTCCCGCCGCCAACTCCTCCAGACCGCCTCTTGCGGGTTCGGCTCCCTGGCGTTGCAGGCCCTCTGCACCCAGGCTGCCGCCTCGGCCGGGGTGACCCGCATTCCGGCCCGGGCCCGGCGAGTCATCTTTCTCTGCATGAGCGGCGGCCCCGCCCAGCTCGACACCTTTGACTACAAGCCGCAGACAGGCAACAAGCCCCACCCCGGCTCGGTGGTCCCCTTTCGCCGGCACGGCGAGAGCGGCCTCTGGATTTCCGACCTGCTGCCGGAGACCGCCCGGCATGCCGACCAGCTCTGTGTGATCAACGGCATGCATGCCGACACGACGATCCACGCCCAGTCCTTCCTGCAGCTGCACACCGGAGAGCGGCTGCGGAAGCGGCCAAGCCTCGGCTCCTGGATCAGCTACGGGCTGGGCACCGAAAATGAAAACCTGCCTGGCTTTATCAGCCTCAACACCTCCAAACGGTCGGTCTACTCCTCCAGTTTCCTGCCGGCGGTTCACAACGGGACGCCGATCGGGGTCAACGGCGAGAACATGTCGACGGCCACAATCGCCAATCTCGAGGGCGGTCAACTGCCGCGGTCGGCCCGCCGGCAGCAGCTCGACTTCGTCCAGCAGCTCAATCGTCGGCATGCGGCTGTCCGACAAGCGGACGACCGGCTGGAGCAGGTCATCGAGTCGATGGAGCTCGGCTTCCGGATGCAGACCGCCGCCCCCGACTTGCTCGACCTCAGCAGCGAGTCGGCGGCCACACTGGCCCGCTACCGGGTCGGCCGCAAGGAGGAGCAGATCGGCACCTGCAAGCCGAGCGACTTCGGGCGGCAGTGCCTGCTAGCCCGCCGATTCGCTGAGGCGGGGGTGCGGTTCATCGAGGTCAACCACGGCAGCTGGGATCAGCACAAGAACCACCGCCGCGACCTGACCGCCAACTGTGAGGCGACCGACGCCCCGATTGCGGCCCTGCTGCAGGATCTCCGTGAACGCGGCCTGCTCGAGGACACGCTGGTGGTCTGGGGCGGCGAATTTGGTCGGCCGGGCCTCACACCCGACAACGGCAAGGATGAGACCGGGCATAACTCGCGGGGCTTCACCTTCTGGCTCGCCGGTGGCGGGACCCGGGGGGGCCGCGTCCATGGCAAAACCGACGGCACCGGAGCTCGTGCCGTCGAGGGCAAGGTCCACTTCAGAGACCTGCATGCCACGATCCTGCACCTGCTCGGGCTCGAGGCCAACGACTTGACCTACTGGTACGCTGGCCGCCACCATCGATTGACCGGGCCGGAGGGAGGCCGGGTCGTGCACGAACTATTCGCGTAAGCGATGGCGGCCGGGGGCTTCCCGGCCCGCCAGACCAGAGATGTTCCCGCGTCATGGATGATCCCTCATTTTTCGTCGGCTGGGGCACGCTCTCGCTGATCAACGCCGGCCTGGCCCAGGCAAAGGGCCGCAGCGGACTGATCTGGTGTCTGCTCTCCCTGCTTCTCGGGCCCCTGGCAACGCTGCTGATCGTGGTTCTCGACCGGGTGCGGCCGTCTGATTTCTGAGCCTTGGCCGCTCCCGAAACGGCGGCGGCCGAGCCAACTGTCTCCACTGAGCCGGGGCTGATTTCACGCCGGCGGGCGGGCCGACTTTCCTGCCACCCCTCTCCTGCAATACTTTCTTGAGTCGTCATCTCTGCGGACCATGCACGGTTCCGCGGTCACCGGCAGGGACAGGCCCCCCTCAACGTGGAGGACCTGTCATGTCCCGCCTTTCTCCCCGACCCGCAGACCGTCTGGCCTCAGTCGATACCGCTGCCGGTGGGGCGGTCCGCTCAGCCACCGACATCAATCGGGCCGAACATGCGGTCTGGCTCGAAACCCTCGCCCGCTGGCGGCACGACATCGATCGCTGGCAGGAGGAGCACCGCTCGGCCATCGAGCGGCTGACGCGGCTGCAGCGCGGCATTGAAGACCATGGCTGCTGCCTCGCTGACCATGCCGTCATCATCGATGGCATTGAAGAGGCCACCCGTGCCCACGATGCCCGGCTGGCCACCACGACGATCACCGACCCCGGCCTCAAGGCCGACCACCTGCAGCAGCAGGCCGACCTCGTGCACTCCGGGGAGATCCATCGGCAGATCGCCGAACACCACGCCGGGGTGATGGCTGCCCTGCAGGCGGTGGAAGCAGCCCTGGCGGCACCGCTGAAGTGCCACCTGTTAGCGAGCACCAGCGGGGACCGGCCGCATGAATGAGACGCTTTTTTTGATGTTCATCGTGGCGATCGTGCTGATTGCCTCACTGAGTGTCCTGGTCTATCTGGCCCTGATTGCCTCGAGCCCGGAATAGTCCAAAGCCCAGGCCTGAGACCACCACGATCGTCACCGTGCCGGCCAGCTGCCAGGGATCGTGCAGGCACATCAGCACGGCAAAGGCGAGCGTGATGGCCACGTAGATGCCGGCGGCAGCCAGGACCGCAACGGAGGCCCGCCCATCGTTGCTTTGCCGGGCCCCCGGTAGCAGCAGCGTTGTGACCGTCAGCGCCGAACACAGTGAGAGCGTGACACCGAGATAGCCGAGCAGGCTGCGGATCGTCGCCAGTTGCACCAGACCCATCGCCAGGGCTGCCTGCACCAGCACCGCCCGGCTCCGTCCGGCAGGGCCGGCAAGCCAACGGGGCAGAATCTGATCATCAGCCATCGCCACGGCGACCCGGGAACCGGCCATCGTCATGCCGGCCGCCGCGGAGAAGGTCGAAAGGACGATCGCCAGCCGCATCCACCACTCAAACCGCGGTCCGCCGAGTGCGGCAGCAGCCACCGCCGCCACCTCGGCCTGACCGGCGAGGTCTGCAGCCGCGGTCGACCGCAGGAAGACATCGTTGAGCAACCAGTAGATTGCAGTGACCAGCAGCGTGCCCAGCAGCACGGCGCGGGGGACGGTTCGCCGGGGCGACCGGGCCTCTGAGGCGATGTAGACCGCCTCGTTGAACCCGGTGTAGCTGAACATGATCCACATCACCGTCGTCGCAAAGCTGCCGATGGAGAGACCCGCCGAAGCGACGGGAACCTCACCGGCGGCATGCTGGTCGCCGAGAATTGCCGTGTAGCCCCAGATGATCAGCCCGCCGATGGCGAGCATCTTCAGAGCAACCAAACCGGTGTTCAGCCTCGCCGCCAGCCGGCCCGCCTCCAGATGGAGCAGACCGCAGGCGAGCACCACCGCCGTGGCAGGGGCCTGCGGCGGCAGCCAGCCAGGCAGGCTGAGGAGCGGTCTCGCGTAAGCCTGGCAGGTCAGCGCTGCAAAGGCGATCGCCCCGCTGAAGCCCGCAGTCAGCGAGACCATGCCGGCGAGGAAGCCCGCGAAGGGGTGCAGCGACCGCGACAGGTAGAGATATTCCCCGCCCGACTGCGGCAGGCGGAAGGCGAGGGCAGCGTAGGCAACCGCCCCGCAGCAGGCGACAAGCCCGCCGACCAGCCAAGCCGCCAGTACGGCCGCCGGCGAGCCGAGCGACTCCAGGGCAAAGCCCGAGGTGGTGAAGACGCCCGAGCCGATCATGCCGGTGACCACCAGAGCCACCAGGGTCGGCAGGCCATAGCCGCCGCCGCCCGCAGGTGCCCCCCCGCCGCTGTTCGCCGCCGAGGCACTCACCGTGCGGCTGATCCTGCGGGACGGCGAAACCGCAGCAGATAGTTTTCAACGAAGGCGGGCACCTCGACCTCATCCACAAACTCGAAGCCGGCCGCCTCAATCTCCTGACGCACTGTCTTTTTGCCGGCCCGGACATGGCCCATGATCCACTCCCGCGAGACGCCTTCGATCCGCTCGAAGTCGACCACGACAAACAGGCCGCCGGGGATCAGCGCCTGATGAATCGAGGCGAGCATCTCGGGGTACCGTTCAAAGTGGTGGTAGGTGTCACAGGTGAAGACCGTGCCGATGCTTGCCGGCGGGAGCCTTGTCGAAGTCGCCGTCGAGTGGACGACAGCAACATTGTCGAGGTTCTCATCGCGGACCCGCTTTTCCACAAACTCGATCAGCCGCGGCGAAATGTCGACCGCATAGACCCGCCCAGCCGGCCCGACGGCTCGGGAAAACATCGTCAGGAAAGCCCCGGTGCCACTGCCGACATCGGCAATGCGATCTCCTGCCGCGAGGTCGAGGGCGTCGAGGATTGCCTCGCGGGCATGAAAGACCTCCCGGCTCTCCGCCTCAAATCGCTCAACCCATTCCTGGGGGTCAAGCGTAGGGTCGAGGAACTTGCTGTTGATGCCCTCAGCCGGCGCAACCGGCGGCGCGGCCAAGACTGGCAGGCAAATGCCCGTCGACAACAGCAGCCCGCTCGCTGCCAGTCGGCACCCAACGATCCACCCGCCATCGTTTTGCATCGACATGGCGTTGTTCCTCCACGTGCTGCTTTGAAAGAGATCAGCTGGAAGTGTAAGAAACTTTCGCGCAGCGGACCGCCGCGGACGGGCCGTCTGACCAGCTCGAATCCACCCCGGCAGGCCGGCGACACCAAGTCGACGCAACTGAGGGTTTTTCTCATCGTGAGAAAACCGCTGCGGCCTTCCCGAGCACCCGTGTGGCCGCCGCGGGCCCAATTTCAGCGTCTGCCCGGCTGCGGCAGTGATAGACTGCCGAAATGGAACCACGCTTCATGAAAAAATGGCTTTTGCTCTGTGCCGCCGCTACGCTTGCCGGGTGTAACGGTCCGGCTGCCGACGACCGACCGGTGATGGTCGAACGGCGGCATGCCCACTATCACGTGCACGGGCCTGATATCGCGCACGGCCATCAGCACAACAACTTTTCGGCGGGAGGACACACCCATGACCATGACACCCATTGAGCGGAACGCAGCCCCACGCAAAGCCTTCACGCTTATCGAACTGCTGGTGGTGATCGCCATCATCGGCGTGCTGGTGGCGATGCTGCTGCCGGCTGTGCAGCAGGCCCGTGAGTCGGCCCGGCTCTCCAGCTGCAAGAACAACCTGAAGCAGTTCGGCGTGGCGATGCACAACTACGAGACGGCCCGCAAGCACCTGCCGACCGGGTATGAGTACGAGTACTCCGCTGGCGGCAATACCAAGGGATTCTCCTGGGGCACGCTGCTGCTGCCGCTGATTGAAGAGCCGGCGATCTACGATCAGATTGACTTCACCAAGCCGCTGTACCATGCCGACAACCTCCTGCCGCGCGAGACCCATCTGGCCACCTTCCTCTGCCCGACCGACACCGTCTCACCGACCGGCTACGTCGAGATGGGACCGGGCGAACGATTCGCCATGGCCTGCTACGCCGCCAACTTCGGCCCGCCCGACCTCGACGCCACCCAGGAACAGCGGAGCGGCGTCTTCAGCCGCAACAGCAAGACCCGGCTGGCTGAGATCACCGACGGCCTCTCCAAGACCTTGATGCTGGGGGAACGCCAGAACGGCCCGTTCCGCGACGGGGCCAGCCACGGCAACCATTTCGAGTACGAGACCGCCTGGTGCGGTGCCATCCGCGACCATGTTGACCCCACCGACGACCATGGCCACATGGTGCTGTTCCAGACTGGCCATACCCCCAACAGCCCGCAGAGCGACGACCGCGACGTCTCGGCGGCCCACAGCGGGCTGGCACTCTTCCTCATGTGCGATGGCTCGGTACGGCCGATCGAGCGGGAAATCAGTCCGACGGTCTACACCAATCTCGGCACTCGAGCCGGCGGTGAAGTGATCCGCGAGTGACTTCTATGAGAGCTTTCGTCCCTCCTCCACCGAGGCATTTCCCATGACGCGATGCCCCGCTTTGTCTGTCATCAAGCGACTCCCGGCCGCCGGCTTGCTGCTGGCGGTCCTCATCGGCCCGAGCCGTGCCGTCGAGCCGACCGGGGGCCGTCCCACCGTCGGTCAGATCGAAAGGCTCGACCCCCGGTTCGATGCCCTGGTGCCGGCCAACGCTGCGATCGAGGTCCTCGCCATGGGGTTTGCATGGTCAGAGGGGCCAGTCTGGGTGGCTGACGATGCCGGCGGCCTGCCCGCCGGCTCGCTGTTGTTCAGCGACATTCCAAACAACCGGATCCACCGCTGGCACCCGCGGGAGGGGCTCTCGGTGTTCCTCGAGCCGGCCGGTTTCACCGGTCCGGCCGCCTATGGCAAGGAGCGGGGAAGCAACGGGCTCGCGGTCGATTCCGCCGGTCGGCTGCTCTGCTGCGAACACGGCGACCGGCGGCTGAGCGTGCTCACCGCTGGCGGTGGCAAGCGGACGCTTGCAGACGCCTGGCGGGGCAAACGCTTCAACAGCCCCAATGACCTGGCGGTGCATCCCTCGGGAGCGATCTATTTCACCGACCCGCCCTACGGGCTGCCCGGAGGCTTTGACGACCCGCGTCGGGAAATTGATCACTGCGGTGTTTATCGCTGGCGGCCCACCGGCGAGGTCGACCTGCTTTGCGACAGCCTGACCCGGCCCAACGGCATCGCCTTCTCGCCCGACGAGCGGAAACTCTACGTCGCCCAGTCGGACCCGCAGCAGCCGATTATCAAGGTGTTTGAGCTCCAGGCCGACGGCAGCCTCGACGCCGGGCAGATCTTCTTCAATGCCGCAGCCCTGGCGAAGCAACGAGCGGGAAACCCGGACGGCTTGAAGGTCGACACGGCCGGCAACCTGTTCGCCACAGGCCCCGGCGGCGTCCTCGTCATCGCCCCGGACGGCACTCACCTCGGCAGCCTGTTGACCGGCCAGAAGACCGCCAACTGCTGTTTTGGCGAAGACGGCAAGACGCTGTTTATCACCGCTGACATGCTGCTCTGCCGGGTGCGGCTCGCGACCGCCGGCTGGTGAATCAGTGGCCGGTCGGCCACGAGAAGAGCCGCAGCCGGTTGCCGTCAGGATCGGCGGTCACCAGTTCGCGGAAGCCCTCGGGATGGGTCTTCGGTTCGACCAGTTCCGCTCCGGCCTCTCGCAACCGCACGTGGGCCGACTCCAGATCGACCACCTCGAAGCCGAGGCTCCAACGACCGCTCGCCGCGCCAGCCGCGTCGCGACTGAGAATCGCCACTCGGGTGTCGCCCGCTTCAAACAGGGCGTAGCCGTCATCGACTACCCTGACGAGCACCCGCAGGCCGAGGACATGCCGGTACCAATCGACCATGTCGGCCCACCGCGAGGTCCGCAGTTCGACGCTGAACAATGTCGGCCGGTGATGGATCGGCAGGGTCATGGGAACAGCCTTGGAACCAGCTCGGCGGCACGACGAAGCCGCCGGTTTACTCTGTTAGCGGGTTGTACCGGGAAGGCCCGGTGGCCACCAGTGGCCGAATCCTGCTAGCTGACAGCAGAGGTTGGGCTTCTCGAAATCAGTGGAAAAACCGAGAATCATGGTCTCCCGATCAGCCCGCGGGAATCTTCTCGACCACCCTGAAACGACGCTTCGCCGATGCCCGACACCTCCGCCCGCTCCCCCACCACGCCGACAACCACCGCGGCGGCCCTTGAGCAGGCCCGCCGCGACAAGCTGGCGAAACTCGAACAGCTGGGGGTGGATCCCTGGGGCCAACGGTTTGCCACGGTGGCGGCAATTGGCGACGTCCGCGACCAGGGGGACCGACTCGCGCACGACGCCGGCGACGGGCCGACGGTCCGGGTGGCCGGCCGGATCATGCTGCTGCGGAACGCCGGCCGGCTGGTCTTTCTCGATTTGGTCGACCGCACCGGCCGCATTCAGGTGATGCTTGGCAAGAAGCAGGTCGGACCCGACGCCTGGCCGGTCGTCGGCTGCCTCGACTTGGGCGACATCATCGGCGTCGAGGGCCGGCTCGGCCACTCAAACTCCGGCGAGATGACGGTCTTCGCCAGCAGCCTGACCTTCTTGACCAAGGCGCTGGAGACCCCGCCCGACAAATTCCACGGGCTGGTCGACCCCGAACTGCGGCAGCGAATGCGGTACCTCGACCTGATCCACGGCGAGGGCGTCCGCGACCGGTTTGTCGCCCGCAGCCGAATCATTGCGGCAATCCGCCAGACCCTTTCCCGACAGGGATACCTCGAGGTCGAGGGACCGACCCTGCAAGAGACCGCCGGCGGGGCTGCCGCCCGGCCGTTCAAGACCCACCACAACGCCCTCGACATGCCGCTGGTGCTGCGGATCGCGTTGGAACTGCACCTCAAGCGGCTGCTGGTCGGCGGCCTCGAGCGGGTCTTTGAACTCGGCCGCGTCTATCGCAACGAGGGCATCAGCCCGCGGCACAACCCCGAGTTCACCATGCTCGAGGCCTATGAGGCCTACGGTGACTACGGCACGATGATGGACCTCACCGAGGCAATCCTGGTCGCCGCCGCCGCGGCGGCCGGAGCCCCCGAGACCTTCAGCTGGATGGGCCACGAGGTCAGCCTGAAGC